>CBRAFF010000009.1:0-13710 GCA_967755155.1 uncultured bacterium | reverse complement strand
CGCCGGCGGTCAGGAGGGCGTCCCGCCCTCCCGGCTACGCAGCAGGCCGTGCGCTTCTCCACCCCGGATTCCCTGGAGGGCTGTCTGGCGGGCGAGTCCGTCGCCGTCACTCCTGTCTCCGCCCCCCAAGCACTCGAAGAAAGCTTCTTCCTCGGCCTTCGCTTGAATCGCGGCGTGGATCTGAAGCAGCTCGCAGAGTTCGGCCCGGAAGCCGTCGCCCGGTTCGGCGAGGTCGTGGACGAGCTCGTCACCCTGGCGCTCCTGGTGTGCGAGGGCGATTCAATCCGCCTGACGCCCGCCGGCCGCCTGCTCTCGAACGAAGTATTCGCGCGCTTCCTGGGAGTGGAGGCGCCCTCGCGCGTCAAGGTCTGAGCCTGAGATTGCCTGGTCTCGCCTCTGTGTCTCTGTAGCAGATTTCCATGGAATTCATTAGACTCAAATGGTTGCCGCTGTTTGAACGCCGATGCAGCGGTCTCCATCTGCCATGAAGAGCCGCGTCGCCCCGCGAGGGGTCGCAGAAAAATCCGCAGAGAAATCCGACGATCCGCGCCGGGCCACCCCCGTGGACCTGCGCTCGGACACGGTCACCCGGCCCACGCCGGAGATGCGCCGCGCCATGGCCGAGGCCGAAGTGGGCGACGACGTCTACGGCGAAGACCCCACCATCAACCGCCTGGAGCAACTGGCGGCGGAGATCTTCGGGCGCGAGGCCGCTCTGTTCGTCCCCAGCGGCACCATGGGCAACCAGATCGCCATCAAGGTCCACACGCGCCCCGGGCAGGAGGTCATCTGCGAGGAACGCGCCCACATCTTCAATTACGAGATGGCGATGCTCGCGGCGTTTTCCGGCTGCATCGCGCGCCCCGTGCCGGCGGCCGACGGAATCCTGAGCTGGGCGGAGGTAAAGAAGCGTATCCGCCCCAAGATCTACTACATCTCGCAGACCGGGCTGGTCGCGCTGGAGAACACGCACAACATGGCGGGCGGGACGGTGTATCCCACGGAAGTGGCGAATGAGATATGCGACGCTGCGCACGACGCCGGGCTTCCCGTGCATCTCGACGGCGCGCGTGTGTTCAACGCCGCCGCGGCGCTGGGCAAGCCGGTGGCTGAGATCACGCGCAAGTTCGATTCGGTGATGTTCTGCGTCTCCAAGGGGCTGGGCGCGCCGGTGGGGTCGCTGCTGGTGGGCAGCCGCGGCTTCATCGAGCAGGCGCGCGCCTATCGCAAGGCCCTGGGCGGCGGGATGCGCCAGGCGGGAATCCTGGCGGCGGCGGGGCTGATCGCCCTGGAGAAGATGCCGGCGCGGCTCGGCGACGACCACGCGAACGCCCGCTTCCTGGCGGGCGGGCTCGCGGAGATTTCCGGCATCCGCCTGGACGCGAACAAGGTGCAGACCAACATCCTGGTCTTTGACATCAGCGGCACGGGGCTGAACGCGGCGGAATTCTCGCGCCGCCTGGCCGAACGCAACGTGCTGGCCAACGGCATCGATGCCCAGACCATGCGCCTGGTGACCCACATGGACGTGGACCGCGCGGGCTGCGAGCGCGCGCTGGCGGCGGTTCGCGCCATCTGCAAGAAACACTAGGAGGCGACTCACTTCATCATGGCGACCCGGCTCGAATACTCCCTGGCGGCCAAGTGCCGTCCCGAACACATCTGGCAGAAGTTCGCGCCGCTCGACCAGTGGGCGTGGTGGAACAAAACCATCGCCAAGAGCAAGTGGCTGGAAGGCCCGCCGTGGCAGAAGGGAAGTCGCTTCCTGATGGAACTCGGCCGTCCCATCAACATGAAGTTCGAGCCGGTCGTCCTGGAGTGCGACGCACCGCATAAGGTCGCGTGGGTGGGCAAGGCCCTGGGCGTTCGCGCCGAGCACTGGTTCAGCTTCGAGCCCCAGCCCGACGGCACCACCCTGATGAAGACCTGGGAGGACTTTTCCGGTCCGGGCACGCTCTTCTTCGGCAACGGCCGCAAGCAGGCGGTGCTCAAGATGTATGCTGACTGGTTCGAGGCGCTGAAGTTCGAAGCCGAACGCATCGCGCGCGAGGAGAAGGCGCGCTCCTGAGGAGGCAAAGATGAACGTCGAGATCAAGCGCTGTTTTACCTGACTCTTGATCCTGTTTGAGGCGGGACGCCTCAAGCGCGAGATCCGGGAGAGACTGAACATCAAGCCCAAGATGAGCTTCGGGGGCGTGGGCGTGCTGGACGTGATGGTGGATGGGAAGACGGTCTTCTCCCACCAGGCGGAGGGGCGAATGCCGAAGCCGGGAGAGATTGCGGCGCTGCTGGCGGGGCTGCAGGGCAGCGTCCCGGCCTGAAGGACTACAGGTTCGCGGGAAGGAGCCGACTTGGACTTCCAACTCAACGAAGAACAGCAGCAATTGCGCAAGAGCGTGCGCGAGTTCGCCGAGAGCGAGCTTCTGCCCAACGTGATGAAGTGGGACGAAGCCAACGAGTTCCCCCTGGCCGCGGTGAAGGAGCTGGGGAAGCTCGGCCTGATGGGCGTCATTTTCCCGGCGGAGTACGGCGGCGCGGGCCTGGGCTACGTGGAGTACGTCGTCGCCATCGAGGAGCTCTCGCGCGTGGATGGCTCCATCGGCATCACGGTGGCGGCGCACAATTCGCTCTGCTCCAACCACATCTTCGTCGCCGGCTCCGAGGCGCAGCGCAGGAAGTACATCCCCAAGCTGGCCAGCGGGGAATTCATCGGCGCCTGGGGGCTGACCGAGCCGGGCGCGGGTTCCGACGCGGGCAGCGCCCGCATGACCGCCGTCCGCAGGGGAGATTGCTGGGTGCTGAACGGCACCAAGACCTTCATCACCAACGGCCACCACGCGGACGTCATCCTGGTGCTGGCGGTGACCGATAAGGCCGCCCACACGCACGGGCTCTCCGGTTTCATCGTGGAAAAGGGAACCAAGGGCTTCCGCCCGGGGAAGAAGGAGAACAAGCTGGGCCTGCGGGCCAGCGACACCTCCGAACTCATCTTCGAAGACTGCTGCGTCCCCGCCGACGCCCTGTGCGGCAAGGAAGGCGACGGCTTCATCGACGCCATGCGCATCCTGGACGGCGGGCGCATCTCCATCGCCGCGCTCGGCCTGGGCATGGCCCAGGGCGCTTACGAAGCCGCGCTCAAGTACTCCAAGCAGCGGCAGCAGTTCGGCAAGCCCATCAGCGAGTTCCAGGCCATCCAGTGGAAGCTGGCGGACATGGCCACGGAGATCGACGCCGCGCGCCTGCTCACCCTGCGCGCCGCCGCCATGAAAGACGCCGGCAGGAAGACCACGCTCGAATCCTCCATGGCCAAGCTCTACGCCAGCGAGGTGGCGGTGCGCGTAGCCAACGAGTGCGTGCAGATCCATGGCGGCTACGGATTCATCAAGGACTACCCGGCGGAGAAGTTCTACCGCGACGTCAAGCTGTGCACCATCGGCGAAGGCACCAGTGAGATCCAGCGCCTGGTCATCGCCCGGCAACTGCTCAAGGACTGAGCCGCCCCATCTCGTTCGAGCGCAAGGAGAGAAACCAACGTGCCCCCTCGTCCCCGTCTGACCCTCGCTGCCTTTCTCCTGACTGCAACGCTTGCCGTGGCCCAGGGCGCGCCAACCAAGCCGGTGGCGCCGCCGGCGTGGATCGCCCGCAGCAACGAGAACGCCAAGGTGCTGCTGCAGACCGTGGCGCGGTTTGAACCGGAGGCGGCCAGCCAGGTGGGTGTGGAAGGATTCGATGAGCAGATCGTGGACATGAAGCGGGGAGTGAACGAGCGCTCGCGCCAGGCCACCCGCATCGCCATCGACGAACTCAAGCGCCGCCTGGCCCAGGAGAGGGACCCGCTCGTCCGCCAGGACCTGGAGATCACCATCAAGGCCGCGTACGACAACATCCGCGGCTCGATGCTGAGCGAGAAGTTCGACATCCCGTACTACAACCTCTCCCGCAACCTGTTCCAGGGCATCCGTTCGCTGCTCGACGACCAGGTGCCCGCCGAGCGCCGCCAGGCGGCGCTGGTGCGCCTGCGGCGCTACGCGGGGATGGAGCTGGGCTATGACCCCATCGTCAAGCTGGCCGAGGACCGCACCCGCGAGCGCCTGAACCGGCCCGGGCTGCAGGGTCCGGTGAAGGAGGAAGTGGAGAAGAACCTGAGCACCTCGCCGCTGTTTGTGGCCGGCATCGGCCAGCTCTTCCAGAAATACAAGATCGAGGGCTACGAGAAGCCCTACGCCGAGCTGCAGCGGCACCTGGCGCAATACGACGAGTTCGTGCGCACGGAGGTCCTGCCCAAGGCGCGCACCGATTTCCGCCTGCCCCCGTAGCAGTACGCCTTCGCCCTGGAGCAGGTGGGCGTGGACATCCCACCGGAAGCGCTGGCGACCAAGGCCCATGAGGCCTTCGACGACATCCAGAAGCAGATGAAGAAGCTGGCGCCGCAGGTGGCCAAGCAGCACGGATGGAAGCTGACCGACTATCGCGACGTCATCCGCGAGCTGAAGAAGGACCAGTTCGTCGGCGAGGCCATCCTGCCGCACTACCAGGCGCGACTGAAGGAGATCGAGGACATCATCCGCAAGCAGCGGCTGGTGACCCTGCCGGCGCGGCCGGCGCGCATCCGGCTGGCTTCGGCGGCGGAGAGCGCCAACACGCCCGCGCCCAACATGCGGCCGCCGCGGCTCATCGGCAATACCGGCGAGCAGGGAGAGTTCGTGCTGCCGCTGAACATCCCCGCGCCGCCGGGCTCGAAGGAGGCCACGCAGAAGTTCGACGACTTCACCTTCGCCGCCGATTCCTGGACGCTGATCGCCCACGAGGCGCGCCCCGGCCACGAGCTGCAGTTCGCCGCCATGGTCGAGCGCGGCGTCTCCATCCCCCGCGCCATCTTCGCCTTCAACAGCACCAACGTGGAGGGCTGGGGTCTCTATGCGGAATACATCACGCAGCCTTACATGCCGCCGGACGGCCAGCTCATCGCGCTCCAGTCGCGCCTGCTGCGCGCCGCCCGCGCCTTCCTCGACCCCGAGCTGCAATCCGGCAAGGTCACCCGCGAGCAGGCGCTTCAGGTGCTGAAGGGCGAGGTCGTCGTCTCCGAGGCCATGGCCAACCAGGAGGTGGAGCGCTACACCTTCCGCGCCCCCGGGCAGGCCACCTCGTATTTCTACGGCTACACGCGGCTCATGCAGCTTCGCGAAGAAGTAGAGAAGGCGCAGGGCAAGAAGTTCGACCAGCAGAGGTTCCACGACTTCGTCCTCAGCCAGGGACTGCTGCCGGCGGAGCTGCTGCGCAAGGCAGTGCTGGCGGATTTCGTGGGCCGCAAGGCGGATTAGTCCGGCCCCGCGCTTCTGCTTTACACTGGGTCCGTTGCCTGACAAGACCAACAACTGGGTGGCGCGCATCCGCTCCGGCGACTTGCGGGCGCTGGCTCGCGCCATCAGCGCCATCGAGGACCACGCGCCCGAGTCCGTCGAGCTGCTGAAGGCGCTGTTTCCGCACAGCGGACGGGCGCGGGTGATCGGCCTGACGGGCGCGCCCGGCTCCGGCAAGAGCACGCTGGTGGACCAACTCGCCCGCGAGTACCGCAAGCAGGGACGCACCCTGGGCATCATCGCCGTGGACCCCACCAGCCCCTACACCGGCGGCGCGATTTTAGGCGACCGCATCCGCATGCAGGCCCACCACGCCGATTCCGGCATCTACATCCGCAGCATGGCCACGCGCGGCTTCCTGGGCGGCCTGGCGCGCGCCACCGCCGACGTAGCCACGGTGCTCGACGCCAGCGGGAAAGACCTCATTCTGGTCGAGACCGTGGGCGTGGGGCAGGACGAAGTGGACATCGTGCGCCTGGCCGACGCCACGGTCGTCATCCTGGTGCCGGGGATGGGCGACGACGTGCAGACCATCAAGGCCGGCATCATGGAGATCGCCGACATCTTCGTCATCAACAAGAGCGACCGCGAAGGGGCGGAGCGCGTGGAGCGCGAGATCCGCGCCATGCAGACGCTGGCCACGCGCCCCGACCGCTGGTCGCCGCCCATCGTCAAGACGGTGGCCACCGAGGGCACGGGCATCGCGGAGCTGGCGGCCGCCATCGCCGAGCATGAGGAGTACCTGCGGCGGGAGAACCTGGCGCTCAAGAAGAAGATCGGCAACTGGCGCGAACGCCTGGTGGAGATGCTGCGCGAGTCGCTGCTGGAGCGCGTCCTCAGGGAGCAGATGTCCGACGGCCAGGTGGCGAAGTACGCCGCCGAGGTAGCCGAGCAGAAGCGTGACCCGTACACCCTGGTGGAAGGGATCGTTGCCTCGCTGGGCAAAGCGGCGAAGCCGGGCGCGAGCAACAAGAAACGAGGGACGAGAAGCCGCTGATGTTTTCCATCGACCATCTGGGAATCGCCGTGAAGTCGCTGGCGGCCTCCAAGGCCTTCTACCAGCAGCTCGGGCTGCGCGTCGAGTCGGAGGAAGTCATCGAGCACGAGAAGGTGCGCGTGGCCATGCTGCCGCTGGGCGAGAGCCGCATCGAGTTGCTGGAACCGACCTCGGACGACTCGCCCATCGCCCGCTTCCTGGCCAAGCGCGGCGAGGGCCTGCACCACATCTCGCTGCGGGTGCGGGACCTGGAAGGAACAGTGGCGCGCATGAAACAGGACGGCACGCGCTTCGTCTCCGACGAGATCAAGATCGGGGCGGGCGGGCACCGCTACGTCTTCGTTCATCCCGCGAGCGCCGGCGGCGTGCTGCTGGAGCTGTGCGAATGAGTGGCGAGTGGCTGGGATTGAGCATCGAGCCGGAAGTGTCCAGGCCACTGCTCGATACTCACCACTCGATACTCGCCACC
Organism: uncultured bacterium; assembly: GCA_967755155.1. Classification (GTDB taxonomy): domain Bacteria; phylum Acidobacteriota; class Terriglobia; order Terriglobales; family Acidobacteriaceae; genus DASYVL01. The sequence continues at coordinate 6,884 of CBRAFF010000009.1, read as the reverse complement.
GGATAGCCATGCTCATCCTTGCCATCGATACCTCCTGGAAGCAGGGCAGCGTCGCGCTCGCGCGCGGCGATGGCCGGGAGTTCGACCTCATCGAGATGGCGCCCGTGGCCGGGGGAACGTTTTCGGCGCAGCTCATTCCTGAGATTTCCGCGCTGCTCTCAAGGCACAAGGTCGACAGGGAAGAGATCGATGGCTTCGGAGCGGCCTCCGGCCCGGGTTCCTTCACCGGCCTGCGCGTCGGTCTGGCCGCGATCAAGGCGCTGGCTGAGGTGCTGAAGAAGCCGGTGGCGGCGGTCTCGGTGCTGGAGGCCTTGGCCGCCGCCGTGGGCGTCTCAGGAAAAGTCATCGCTGCGCTCGATGCCGGGCGCGCCGAGGCTTATGTGGGTGAATACGAACTTGGCGACGGCTACACGACCAAGGTGAATGAATCCCTGGTGGGACAGGACGAGCTTCCCGCTCTGGTCGCCGGCCACGGGAAAGCTACGGTGGTCACACCGGACGAGGCGATCGCCAAGCTGCTGGACGCTCGCCGGGTCGCGCGTCCGCAGAGCGACGCCATCGCGCGCCTGGCGCTCAGGAAGATCCTGGCGGGCGAGACGGTCGCGCCCGAGGAGTTGGACGCCAACTACATCCGCCGCTCCGACGCGGAGATATTCTCCAAGCCCGCGCCATGAGCTTTTCTCTGCGTCCTCGACCCCTTCTCAGCGCGCTCCGCGTTAAGAGCTTGAAACGCAGAGGGCGCAGAGACATCCGCGGAGGTCGCGGAGAATGCTGATTCGCCCTGCCACCGCCGCCGACGTCCCCGCCATGATGGGGCTCGAGCGTGATGCAGCGACCGCGGCCCACTGGAGCGCAGCCGACTACGCGCGCCTGTTCGCGCCCGGCCCCGAGCGCGTGGCGCTGGTCCTGGAGGAGGAGGTGGTGGAGGGTTTTGCGGTGGCGCGCGGGGTAGGGACGGAGTGGGAGATCGAGAACATCGCCGTCGCGGGACCGGCGCAGCGCCGCGGCCTGGGGACGCACCTGCTGGTCGAGCTGCTGGACCGGCTGCGACAGGCCGGCGCGCGCAACGTTTTTCTCGAAGTGCGCGAGTCCAACCGCGCCGCCCGCGCCCTCTATGAGAGGTGGGCGTTCGTCGAAAGCGGCCGGCGGAAGGCCTATTACCACGGTCCCGACGAGGACGCGGTGCTCTACCGGTTTATCTTTCCCTTAATATCGGAAAAGTGATTGAAGCCCGCCCCGCGGCTGTGATAGTTTCTAGCCGACAATCTAGGAGGTCCTCTGGATGGCATCTCAGCTGAGGGACCAACTCCTGACCAGCCATGAAGAGTTCCGCAAGCTGGTTCAGGAGCACTCGCAGTACTCGCAACGCCTCGATTCCCTGATCCAAAAACGCTACCTGACAGAAGACGAAAAGGTGGAAGAAGTGCGCCTGAAGAAGCTCAAGCTGCGGCTCAAAGACCAGATGGAGCGCATCGAGCAGCAGTACAGGAGCAGCCACCAGGTAGCCTAGCCCAACGTCCATTTTCCCAGCCCTCCGCTGCGGCGGGGGGCTTTGTGTCTGGGCACCGGCGGCTCCCGAAGAGAGCCGTCGGGGCGTCCCGGCTCCGCTATAATCGGACATATCCCATGGTTCGAGACGGAATCTATTACGCCCTGGCGGCGTCCGCGGTCGGCGCGTTGGCGACATGGTTCGCCGGGCCCTGGTATGGGCTGGCGCCCTTCCTGCTGGCGGGCTTCTTTCTCTGGTTCTTCCGCGACCCGGAGCGCCAGGTGCCGGCGCTGGCCGGGGCGGTGGTTTCGCCCGCCGACGGCCGGGTGACGGCGGTCGGGCCCGTGGAACTCGAAGGCCAGCCCCGCACCCGCATCAGCATCTTCCTGAACGTCTTCGACGTGCACGTGAACCGCGCTCCCATCGCCGGGCGCATCGCCAAGGTGGAATACCGCACTGGGAGATTCCGCAACGCCATGGGCGCCGGCTCGGCGGTGGAGAACGAGCAGAACGTAGTGACGGTGGAAGGGGACGGACAGACCGTGGTCTTCAAGCAGATCGCCGGGTTGCTGGCGCGGCGCATCGTCTTCTGGAAGGCGGTGGGCGAAGCCACGGCGCGCGGCGAGCGCGTCGGCCTGATCAAGTTCGGCTCGCGCGTGGACGTGATCCTGGATCGCGCCGCCGCCCTCCAGGTGCAGGTGGGCGACAAGGTGCGCGGCGGCTCCAGCGTGCTGGCGGTCTTCCCGCAGCGCGAAGGAGGCGTGTGATGGCCTCGCAGGCTCCCCTGGAACGCCGCCTCGACCGGAGCCGCAAGCGCCTGCGCCGCGGCATGTACCTGCTGCCTTCACTGTTCACCACCGCCATCATGGCGCTGGGCTACTTTGCCATCTCCCATGCCATGCAGGGCGCGGTGGGGGAGGCCTGGCACTTCGATTTTGCCGCCCGCGCCATCGGCTTCGCCATCGTCTTTGACATGTTCGACGGGCGCATCGCCCGCATGACCGGCACTTCCAGCGACTTCGGCCGGGAGCTGGACTCGCTCGCCGACGTCATCACCTTCGGCGTGGCCCCCGCCGTGCTCGCCTGGATGTGGGGCTTCCGCCTGTTGCCGGTACTGCCGGATGCCGACCTGCGCGTGCGCCTGGTGCAGTTGGGCGCCATCGCCACCTTCCTGTTCATGATCGCCGGCGCCAGCCGCCTGGCCCGTTTCAACATCCAGGTGAACCCCCAGCCCTCGAATCCAGGACGTCCGGGCAAGAAGTATTTCGTTGGGATGCCGATCCCAGCGGCGGCCGGGGTGGTGGCGGCCATCGTCCACTTCGCCCAGGGCGAACCGCTGGCCACTTGGTGGTGGTCCGCGGTCTGGCTGGGCTTGCTGATCAGTTGCGCCTTCCTGATGGTCAGCACCTGGCGCTTCTACAGCTTCAAGGACATCAACCTGCGGGGGCGCCACCCCTTCGGCAGCGTCGTGTTCATCGGCATCCTCATCGCCGGCATCTGGTATTTTTCCCACTACGTGCTGTTCTTCATCGCGCTCATCTATATGCTCTCCGGAGTGCTGGCGCGGCTGCCGTATGTGCTGCGGCGACGCACGGATCCCCCGCCCCCGCCCGCGTATCAAGGGGCGGCGTGATGAGCGCGCTTCTGCACCGGGTGGCCATCGTGGGCGCCGCCTCCCTGAAAGGGAAGGAGCTGAAAGACGTGCTCGCCGGCTCCGACTTTCCCGCCGAGGATGTGCGCCTGCTGGATGACGACGAGTCCCTGGGCCAGCTGGACGCCGTGGGCGACGAAGTGACCTTCGTGCAAAGCGTGCGCGCCCAGCAGTTCGAGAACGTGGACCTGGCGTTCTTCGCGTCGGAAACCTCGTTTACGCGCCAGCACGTCGGGTTGGCGCGCCAGGCGGGCTCGGCCATCGTGGACCTTTCGGGAGCGCTGGAGGAAGAAGCGCCGGTGCGCGCGCCGCGGGTGGAGATGGAGTTGGCCGGCGTCGCCGCGAAAAAACCGCACCGGGCCGGCGTGTCCGCGGCGGTCGTGACGGCGCATCCGGCGGCGGTGGTGCTGGCGCTGCTGCTCTCCCGCGCGCACCAGGCGGCCGGCCTGCGCTCGGCGGTCGCGACCGTGTTCGAGCCCGCCTCCGAGCACGGCAAGCGCGGCTTCGACGAGATGCACGCCCAGACCGTGCGCCTGCTCTCCTTCCAGTCCCTGCCTACCGAGGTCTTCGACTGCCAGGTGGCCTTCAACCTCGTGTCTCGCTACGGGGAAGAGTCGCAACCCTCGCTGCAATCGGTGGAACAGCGCATCCGGGCCCATTACGAGAAGATCACCGCGGGCAGCCTGCCCGTGCCTTCGCTGATTCTGGTGCAGGCGCCAACCTTCCACAGTCACGCCTTTTCGATTTACATTGAGGCGCAGAAGAAAATCTCCGCCCAGGAACTGGGGAAGGCCCTGAACAGCGGAATGGTGACGGTGACCGAGGGCGCCGCCGACGCGCCCACCAACGTCTCCGCCGCCGGGCAGGACCAGGTGCAGGTGGCGCTGCGCCAGGACCCGGCGCAGGAGAACGGCTGGTGGCTGTGGGCGACCGCCGACAACCTGCGCATCGCGGCCCTCACCGCCGTGGATTGCGCCCAGCTGCTGATGGAGGCGCGCCCGGCGGCGGTGGAATCGAAGAGGCCCGTGGCACGGAGGAAGGCAAAGTGACGAAAGCCGCCAGCGTGCTCGTCCTTCTGGTTGCGCTGGTTTCGGCCGGCTGCGGCTACCACAGCGCGGGACACGCCACCAAGCTTCCCCCCGACCTGAAGACCCTGGCCATTCCCGCTTTCGTCAACCACACCCATACCTACCGGGTGGAGCAGGTGCTGACGGGGGCGGTGGTGCGGGAGTTCCTCAGCCGCACCAACTATAAGATCGCCAACCAAGCCACGGAGTCCGCCGACGCCACGCTGCGCGGCGACGTGATGACCGCGGAACTGGCGCCGCTGACCTACGACTCCAACACCGGCCGCGCCTCCTCCGCCCTGATCACCGTGACCATGAAGGTGCAACTGGTCGACCGCCAGGGCAAGGTGCTGTACGAGAACCAGAGCTACACTTTCCGCGAGCAGTACCAGGTGTCGCGCGAGATCTCCAGCTTCTTCGAGGAAGAGTCGCCGGCGCTCGACCGGCTTTCCCGCGACTTCGCGCGCACCCTGGTGAGCAACGTGCTGGAGGCCTATTGACCATGCGCGGCTTCGCGCCTGCGGAGCGCTTCGAATCGGAGGTGCGCGCGCGCAAGCTGCGCCCGGCGTACGTCCTGGTGGGCGACGAGGCCTTCTTCCAGCGCCGCTGCCGCCAGGCGCTCCTCGAACACCTGGTCTCGCCCGACCTGCGCGACTTCTGCCTGCAGGAGCTGGACCTGAGCGAGGTTTCGCTGGCCGAAGTCCTCGACCGCGCCCAGACCCGGTCGCTCATGGCGCCCTTCCAGGTCTTCCTCATCCGCGGGGTGAAGACGCTCTACGGCCGCGGCTCCCACGACGACGATTTTGCCGCCATCGAAGCCTACGTGAAGAATCCCAATCCCGACGCGGTGCTCATCTTCGTCGCCGACCACATCAGCATCCCCGCCGACGCCCGGCGCATGGAACTCACCGACAAGGACCGCTACCAGCGCATCCGCGAGACCCTGGGCGAGTACTGCGGCGTGGTCGAGCTGGCGCGGGTGGAGGAAGGCGAAGGCGCGCGCTGGATCATCGAGTTCGCCGCCGCGCAGGGCGTGAAAGTGGAGCCGGAGGCGGCGCGCGAGCTGGTGGATTCCCTGGGCGCCGACCTGATGCTCATCTCCAGCGAGCTGGAAAAACTGATGCTCTACGTGGGCGAGAAGAAGCGCATCACGCTGGGCGACGTGGAGGCGCTGGTGCTGGGCGCCAAGCAGTGCTCGCTCTACGAGCTCACCGACGCCATCTCCGCCAAGGACCGGCCGCGCGCCCTGCAAGTGCTCGACGGCCTCTTGGCCGCGGGCGGCGCCGACGAGGCCGCCATCGGGCACCTCTACATGCTGGCCAAGACCTTCCGCCAGATGCTGGTCATCTCCGAGCGCAAGGTGCGCGACCAGCGCCAGCTCTGGCAGGCGCTGTGGCAGGGCTTCCGCGTCCCGCCCTTCGCCGCCGACGACCTCATCCGCCAGGCCCGCCGCTATTCCTCGCGCCGCGACCTCACCCGCGCCCTGCGCCTCATCGCCCGCGCCGACCTTGCGCTGCGCTCCAATCCTCCCAGCAAGCGCCTGGTGCTGGAGCAGTTGGTGCTGGAGTTGGCCGCACCGCCCAAAGCCGCCGCACCCGCCTGGCAGCAGGAAGAGTTGCCCGTCTGAAAAGCAGCGCGCGGCCGGCTGCCGGCTGTAACTAGAACCCCTCGCTGACCAGCTTCTCGAGCGTCACTGCGCCGGGCACGTCCTCGCCCTTGAGCATCTTCTCGGCGTACTTTGCCAGGATGTCGACTTCGAGGTTCAGGCCGTCGCCGGGCTGGAGCGAGCGGACGTTGGTGACTTCGTAGGTGTGAGGGATGATGGCCGCGGTCAAGGTGGTGCCCTCGATGCGCGCCACCGTCAGGCTGATGCCCTCGATGGCGATGGAGCCCTTGAAGACCACGTACTTGGCCAGCTCTGCCGGGATCTCGCAGCGCAGCCAGTAGTCCTCGCCGCCCTCGACTTTCACGAGCGACACCAGCTTGGCGACGCCATCCACGTGCCCCTGGACGACGTGCCCGCCCATGCGTCCGCCGGCGTGCATGGGAAGTTCCAGATTGACCTCCGTGTCTTCCGCGATGCGGGCGAAGGAGGTGCGGGCCACGGTTTCCGCCGCCAGGTCGGCGGCGAAGGAATCGGGCGCCACCTCGACCGCGGTCAGGCAGACGCCGCTCACGCAGATGCTGTCGCCCTTCTTCAGCTCCTGCGTCAGTTGCGACGCCGCCACCACCAGGCGCGTGACGCGAGCCTCGGCGGTCGCCTTCTCCACCCGCTGGACGCGGCCGACTTCTTCAATGAGTCCGGTAAACATAGGTTCCCAATCGCAAATTACAAATTACAAATCCCAACTCACGACCTTCCACCTCACCCCTCGTACGGGTCTTTCAAGTATCCCTCTACCGCAAAGTCCTCTCCAAAACGGTGCAAGGTCACCTGCTTCACCTGGGCGGCCTCGCTCACGCGGCGGAAGCCCTCACCGGCGGCGAAGGGCACCGAAGCCGCGCCGGCCAGGATATTGGGCGCATAGTAAAGGAAGACCTTGTCCGCGATGCCGGCGGCGAGCGCAGCCCAGTTCACCAGCGCGCCGCCTTCGCACAAGACGCTGGTGAGCTCCAGCTCACCCAGGCGCTCGACCACTTTCTGCATGTCCGGCCGGCCGCCGGGGACGATGCCCGG
>CBRAFF010000008.1:0-14179 GCA_967755155.1 uncultured bacterium | reverse complement strand
GCCCGGCTTCAAGCAGGACACCAAGAAGAACGCCGCTAGCAGCGCCGCCTTCAGCAAGCACCTGGAGTTCGAGCTGGCGCTGGAGTTCATGCGCGTGGTGGAGGAGGCGGCCATCGCCAGCGCCAAGACCATGGGCCAGGGCGACCGCAAGCGCTCCGACCACGTGGCCACCGAGGCCATGCGCCGCGTGATGGATACCGTCCCAATGCGCGGCACCATCGTCATCGGCGAGGGCGAGCGCGATGAGGCCCCCATGCTCTACATCGGGGAAAAGGTCGGCGCGGCGCCGCCCGACGGCGTGGAGTTCCCCGAGGTGGACATCGCCGTGGATCCGCTGGAGGGCACGAACCTGTGCGCTACCGGCTCGGCCAACGCCATCACCGTGCTGGCCGCTTCGGAGCGCGGCGGGCTGCTGCACGCGCCCGACTGCTACATGGAGAAGCTGGTGGTGGGCCCGTCCTGCAAGGGCAAGGTGGATCTGGACGCTCCCGTCAAAGACAACCTGCAAGCCATCGCCAAGTCCCTGGACCGCGACGTCGAGGACCTGGTGGTGATCGTGCTCGACCGGCCGCGGCACGAGAAGCTCATCCATGACATCCGCGCCGCCGGGGCGCGCATCAAGCTCATCGGTGACGGCGACCTCTCGGCCGGCATCGCCGCCGCCGTCATCGGCACCGGGGTGCACGCGGTGATGGGCACCGGCGGCGCGCCCGAGGGCGTGATCACCGCCGCCGCCATGCGCTGCCTGAACGGCGAGATCCAGGCGCGCCTGGTCATCGACAAGCCGGAACTCGAAGCCCGCATCGCCAAGATGGGCATCACCGACAAGAAGAAGATCTACCGCAGCGAAGACCTGGCCCCGGGCAAGCACATCATCTTCGCCGCCACCGGCGTGACCGAGGGCTCGCTGATGAAGGGCGTGCGCTTCTTCGGCGAGGGCACGCGGACCTCTTCCATCGTCATGACGCTCGAGACCGGCGCGGTGCGATTCGTGGAAAGCATCCACCTGGAGAAGCGGCCGGATGTGAAGGTGCGGTTCTTCTAGCTTCTGGCGGCCAGCTCCGAGTGTGGTCTCTCTTGAACAGACTGCTCCGGATGAACCTGTTAGCCTTATGAGGCGCAGGCGCGGTTCGCCCGCCTGTGTGCCTACGCAAGATTCAACGATAAGGAGAAAAGACGATGAAGCGAAGCACAAAGCATAAGATCAAAGGCACTTTCCATGAAGTGAAAGGCACAGTAAAAAAGAAGGTCGGCCGGGTCATAAACAACTCTGGCTTGGAGGCCGAAGGCAAAGCCGAACGCATCCGCGGCAAAGTTCAAAAGACGGTCGGGAAGGTCGAAAAGGTGGTCGGGCTATGAGTCATCTGCCAGCCGCCGGCCTCAAGCTGCCCGCTAGCTCTTGGGCAGCGTCGGGGTAGGCGGCCAGGGGATGGCGCTGCCCTGGAAGAGGGCGACGGTGTTCTCCGTGCGCTTTTCGCCGTCGTGGACGGCGAAGTTGCGCGCCTTGCCCGTCGACCCGTGGCTCCACAGGGAGACGCCGGCGTAGGCGCCGTCGCGCCGCAGGATGTAATAGACCATGTCCACAAAGCGCAGGCGGGTCATGTCGCCGTTGAAGTTGCGCACGATGCGCCGGAGCGCGTCGAGGCCTGCTTCTTTCGGCTCCATGCCGCGGCGCATGTTCTCCACGATGGTGTGCGCGCCGACCATCTTGATGTTTTCCTCGCCACGCCCGGTGGCTCCCGCCGAACCCACGTCCTGATCCGTCCAGCACCCGGCGCCGATGATGGCGGAATCGCCCACGCGCCCGGGAATCTTCCAGGAGAGCCCGCAGGTGGTGGTGGCGCCGGACATCTCGCCCTTTTCGTTCACCGCGGACACGTGGATGGTGCCCGTATGCGGATGGAGCACGCGCTCGACCGCCTGCTGGCGGAACGCCGGCTCGATGCCCAACTGCGCGGCGACTTCCTCGATCTCTTTCCTGTGCTCTTCCAGCCGGGATTGCGGCGGCGCTTCGACCGGAGGCTTCCAGTTGGGGTCGGAAAGCCCCGGGCCCCAGGAATCCTGGTTGGTCATGGTTTCCTTCCACAGCAGCCAGATCTTGCGCGAGCGTTCGGTGAGCAGATTTTCTTTGGGGAAGCCCTGCGCCACGGCAAAGCGCGTGGCGCCTTCGCCTACCAGCAGCAGGTGGTCGGTGCGCTCCAGGACGCGCTTGGCCACCAGGCACACGTTCTTGATGTCCCGCACGCCGGCCACGGCGCCGGCGCGGCGCGTAGGGCCATGCATGCAGCAGGCGTCCAGCTCGACCACGCCCTCTTCGTTGGGCAGGCCGCCCAGGCCGACCGAGTCGTCGAGCGGATCGTCTTCCTGCACCTTGCACATGAAGAGGCAGGCGTCGAGGGTGTCGCCGCCGCGGCGCATCAGCTCGTAGGCGCCGTCCATGGATTGCGCTCCTGTGTACTTGGAAATGAGGACCGCCTTCTTGGCCGCGGGAAACATGGGCGCGGCCGGCTGCTCGGCGGCGGCGAGCGGCGATTCCAGTCCGGCCAGCAACGAGGCCGAGGTCACGGCGCCGGCGGCGGTGACAAAATCTCTGCGGGTGAGCTTCATGGCGTCCTCCGTTTCACGGAACGCCAAAGGATAGCTGAGATTGCGTCACACCGCGACGGTGAAAGTGGTTTCGGTGCGGGTGACGGGGCGGTAGAGGGTGTCGCGCTCGACGGGCTCGCGTCCGGCTTCGCGGATGAGGCGGATGAGCTGGTCGCGGCGCAGGCCCTGGGGCGTGGTGGCGCCGGCGTCGTGGTAGATCTTTTCCTCCACCACGGTGCCGTCGATGTCGTCGGCGCCGAAGCGCAGCGTGATCTGCGCCATCTTGGGCGTCACCATCTGCCAGTAGGACTTCACGTGCGGGAAGTTGTCCAGCACCAGGCGGCCGATGGCGATGTTCTTCACGTCGTCCATGCCCGTGGTGGTGGCCAGGTGCTTGAGCGCGGTGTGCTCGGGATGGAAGGCCAGCGGGATGTAGGTCTGGAAGCCCGAGGTCTCGTCCTGCAACGCGCGGAGCTTGAGCAGGTGGTCCACGCGGTCTTCGTCGTTCTCTACGTGCCCGTAGAGCATGGTGGCGTTCGACTTCAGGCCGAGCAGGTGGGCGGTGCGCGCCGTCTCGATCCATTCGTCGCCGGAGATCTTGTGGTCGCAGATGACTCGCCGCACGCGTTCGATGAAGATCTCCGCCCCGCCCCCGGGGAGCGACTCCACCCCCGCCGCCTTCAGCTGCTCCAGGGTCTCGCGGATGGAGAGCTTCGCCCGCCGCGCCAGGTAGGCGATCTCCACCATGGTGAAGGCCTTCAGGTGCACCTGCGGGAAGCGCTGCTTCAGGCCGGCGATCAAGTCGAGGAAGTACTGGAAGGGCAGGTCGGGATGCAGTCCGCCAACGATGTGGAACTCGGTGATGGCTTCGCTATAGCCGGTGGCGGCGGTCTGGAAGGCTTCCTCGAGCGCCATGGTGTAGGAGCCGGGAGCGTCCTGCTTGCGGCCGAAGGCGCACAGGCGGCAGGCGGCCACGCAGACGTTGGTGGGATTGATGTGGCGGTTGACGTTGAAGTAGGCCACGTTGCCGTGCATGCGCTCGCGCACCTGGTTGGCCAACCAGCCCAGGGCCAGGACGTCATGCGAGCGGAAGAGAGCGAGGGCGTCGGCGGAGTCGAGACGCTCGGCCGCCATCACCTTTTGGGCGATGGGCTGCAGGCTCGGGTCGTCGGTCTGGAAGGCGTGGGTCTGAAAGGCGTGGGTCATCCCGCAACGATGATACCGCAGGCCGCTCCCCGGCCGGCGCGCGGGAGGCTGTTCTTCGCGTGCGAAAGGGATGAAAGGTTCGAAACCGCCCGCAAATGAAAAGCCGGAGCTCGCGCTCCGGCTCTTCCCCGAGTTTTCAGTGGGAGTTACACGCGGACGACGTTCGCGGCCTGCAGGCCTTTGGGGCCCTGCTGGACCTCGAATTCCACCGCGTCCCCTTCATTCAGCGTTCGGTAGCCATCGGCCTGGATGGCGGAGAAGTGGACAAACACGTCTCCTCCCGATTCCCGCTGGATGAAGCCGTAACCCTTGGTCGCGTTGAACCACTTCACGGTTCCTTTTTCCTTCATGTCTTGCGCCGGCTCCTTGTTCGAGCGTTCTGGGTCCCGGAAAGCGGTTCCAACCCAAAAACGAAAATCCCCGGAGGCCTGCCGGCCCTCGGGGACACCCTTCGTCAGGTATCAGAACTGTCCTTCACTTGCCGAAACTCAAGGTGATTTATGGCTGAGGCGGTGGGGGGTTGTCAAGTAATTATGGAGACGCCGGCGCTACCCGCGGCCGAGCAGCAGGTCGCCGGCCACAAAGGCAAAGAAGACCACCGAGATGACCCCGTTCATGGTGAAGAAGGCGGCGTTCAAGCGGCTGAGGTCGAGGGGCGAGACCAGGGAGTGCTCGTAGGTGAGCAGCAGCGCGACCACGAAGACCCCGGCCGCGGCCACAGTCCCCAGGCCAAAGGCAAAAACAACTCCGCCCAGTAGCACCAGCATCAGGACGTGCAGGGCGTGGGCGATGGAGAGAGCGCGGGCGATGCCGAAGGCCCGGGGCACGGAGTAGAGGCCGGCGCGCTGGTCAAACTCGTAGTCCTGGCAGGCGTAGAGGATGTCGAAGCCCGCCACCCAGAGAGTGACGGCGGCGGTCAGCAGCAGGATGCGCGGGTCAAGCGAGCCGCGGACGGCGATCCAGGCGGCGGCCGGAGCCATCCCCAAAGCGAACCCCAGCGCCAGGTGCGACCAGCGGGTGAAGCGCTTGGTGTAGGAGTAGAGCAGGAGGACGGCGATGGCCACCGGCGAGAGCGTCAGGGAGAGGGGGTTGAGTTGCCAGGCCGCCACGACCAGCACCGCACAGGCCAGGACGACGAAGCCGGCGACGAATCGCCGGGAGAGCGCGCCCGCCGGCAGGGCGCGCGAGGCGGTGCGGGGATTGGCGGCGTCCAAAGCGGCGTCCGCCAGGCGGTTGAAGGACATGGCCGCGGAGCGCGCCGCCACCATGGCCACGATGATCCATCCCAGCGTGCGCCCGTCCGGCCATCCTCCGGCCGCCAGCATGGCGCCCGAAAGCGCGAAGGGGAGCGCAAAGACGGAGTGCTCCCACTTGATCATTTCGAGGGTGATGCCGACGCTGCGCAGCAGGGCCACGCAGGGATTGTAGCGCCCGCCCAGGATCGCCGGCGTCTCGCCCCCGACAAGGTCGGGGCCGCACTTGCCTCAAGCTTCAGGGCGCGGGCGCTCCTCAGTAGGCGACGTCCTTGGAAACGATCAGGCGGTTCTGGACGCTGAAGGCGCCGGGGACCTCGCGGGCCCGGATCTCCGCCACCTGGCTCTCCATGCGGTTCGACACCACGCCGTAGAGAGTGATGTGGCCGCGCTCCACCACGATGCGGATGGGCGCGCCGGGATCGCTGGCGTAGCGGCGCAGCACCGGATCGCCATAGATGGCGCGGGCGGCGCGGGCGCGGATGTCGTCGTCAAAGAAGGAGGCGGGCAGCAGCCGGATGCGGTTCTCCACGCCGCGCACTCCCTTCTCGTTCTTGGCTACAGCCAGCGCGTAGTCGCGGGCGCCCTCATTGCGCACCTCGCCCCCCAGGGTCACCACGCCGTTCCGCACCGCCAGGGTCAAGTGGTTGAACATGGCGCCGTTTCCGTAGCGGCCGTAGTAACCCGAAGAGTCGTAGGCCAGCTTGCGGGCAAGGCGCTGCGCCAGCTCCGCGTCCGAGAGGTTCTCCGTCCGCACCGCAATCAGGTTGCGAACGTGGCTCACTTCCTTGACCTTGGCGGCCCGCTTCTCCGCCTTTTCCTTGTCGGCGTAGCGAGCGACGCTGCCGGTCAAGGTGACCACGCCGTCATCCACTGCGGCGCGGACGTCCCGGAGCTTGTTGTCGCCTTGAAGTCTCTTGTTGACCTCGGCGGCGATCGCGCGGTCGTAGCGCCCGCCCGCCACCCGGTCGGCCGTTTTGGCCGCGGCCGGCTGGGACACCGCCTGCGCACCCACCACCCCGCGCGCTATGTGTTGTTTCCACTTTCCTGTACGCATACACCCCACTTTTTTACCTTTCTGTTTATTTAGTTGTGGGTGGGGCGGGGAGGGTTGCAGGTCCGCTACCAGCCCGAGGGGAAGCCTTCCCGGCCGATCAGGGGGACGAAGCGGCAGGCGTCGAGCCGGGTTACGAGGGGCTGGCCGTCCGTCTTACGCACCAGCTCCAGTTCCTGTCCCTCGGAGACGCCCACGGGGACGATCATGCGGCCGCCCTCGGCCAGTTGCTCGAGCAGTGGCGGCGGGATTCTGGGCGCGGCGGCGGAAACCAGGATGGCGTCGAAGGGAGCGGCGGCCGGCAGGCCTTCGGTGCCGTCGCCCACCAGGACCTCGACTCCCGTGTATCCCAGGCGCTCGAGCGTTTGGCGGGCACGCTCGCCAAGTGGGGCGTGACGTTCGATGCTGTACACCTTCCCTGCCAACTCGGCCAGGAGTGCCGTCTGATATCCGCAGCCAGTGCCGACCTCGAGCACGCGGTCCGAGGGCTGAAGTTCCAGCGCCTCCAGCATGGCGGCCACGATGTAGGGTTGAGAGACGGTCTGGCCGTGGCCGATGGGCAGCGGGCGGTCCTCATAGGCTTCCTTTTGGAACTCCGGCCCGAGGAATTCATGCCGTGGGACGCGCTCCATGGCGGCCAGCACGCGGGGGTCGCGGATGCTGCGGCCGCGCAGTTGCAGTTCCACCATGGCCAGGCGCTGGATGTGGAAGGGATCGGAGAATGCGGTTCCGAGGTCCATGGGAGGGTGCGGCTCCGGCGGCTGCGCGGGCCTACTCCTTATAATACGAGCAGGAAGGACTATGGCTACCAACTGGGAGGAGCGCTACTCGCGCCAGGTGCTGTTCCCGGGCATCGGGGCGGAGGGACAGCGGCGGCTGGCGGCGGCGAAAGTCGCGATTGTGGGCTGCGGCGCCACCGGCTCAGCGGCAGCGGCGCTCTTGGCGCGCGCGGGGGTAGGCACGCTGCGCATCCTGGACCGCGATTACGTGGAGGCCAGCAACCTGCAGCGGCAATCGCTTTTCGACGAGGCCGACGCCGCCGAGTCGCTGCCCAAAGCCATCGCCGCGGCCCGGAAGATGGCCGCCTTCAACTCCCAGATCGTGGTGGAGCCGGAGGTCGCCGACCTGACGCCGGCCAACGTCAGGCGCTTGCTGGCGGGCGCGCAACTCATCCTCGACGGTACCGACAACTTCGAGACCCGCTACCTCATCAATGATTACGCGGTCGAGGCGGGCACGCCCTGGATCTACGGCGCGGCCGTGGGCAGCTACGGAGTGACCATGAACGTCCTGCCGGGCGAGACGGCGTGCCTGAGCTGCCTCTTCCCCGAGCCACCGAGCGGCACGGTCGAGACCTGCGACACCGCCGGCATCCTGAATTCGGTGGCGCACTTTGTGGCCTCGGTGCAGGCGACGGAAGCGCTCAAGCTGTTGGTGGGCGCAAAAGACAAACTGCGGCGCACGCTGCTCTCCTGGGACGCGTGGAACAACGCGCGCTCGGAGGTTTCGGCGACGAAGCCGCGGCCCGGCTGCCGCACCTGCGGCGCGCGCCAGTTCCCTCACCTGGCGGGCGAAGGGCGTCCGCACATCACCCTGTGCGGGCGCAATTCGGTGCAGATCCACGAGCGCAGCCGGCCCGTGGATTTTGCCGAGGCCAGCCGCCGCCTGCAGCCCCACGGGCGGGTCCGCCACAATGAGTTCGTGCTCAAGTTCTGGCACGACCCCTACGAGATGACCGTCTTCCCCGACGGCCGCGCCATCATCAAAGGCACCACCGACCCGGCGGCAGCGCGCAGCTTCTACGCCCGCTACATCGGGTCCTGACCACTCCTCGCCAGGAGTCTCTGCCCTCCCCGCCCCGGTTCTGATATCTTCTTGCTTCTTTCCCGGGCCCGGAAGCGACCTTTCCGGGGCGCCGCCGCATCACAGGAAACGGACCATGAGCGCAGCCGCATCGCCGCCGGGCATAGAACAGCGCCCCAAACCGACCGTCCTCTACCGCTGGGTCGTGCTCCTGTTCCTGAGCCTGACCATGTTCGGGAACTACTACATCTTTGACAGCATCAACCCGCTGGTCGACATCTTCAAGGAACAACTGGGCTACTCCGCCACCGTCATCGGGTACCTCAACAGCTTCTACAACGCCGCCGCCATCCTGGCGCTGGTGGCAGGCGGCATCATCGTGGACCGCTTCGGGACCAAGAAGTCCATCACAATCTTCGCCGCGCTGTGCCTGATCGCCTCGGTGTGGATGATCGTCAGCGGCGAAGCGTGGTCCATGCTGGCGGCGCGGTTCGTACTGGGATTGGGAGCCGAGCCGCTGATCGTGGCTGTGACCACGGCGCTGGCCAAGTGGTTCAAGGGCAAGGAACTCAGCTTCGCTTTCGGCGTGAACCTGCTGATCGCGCGCGCGGCCTCGTGGCTGGCGGACAACTCTGCTACCTGGGCGCCCTGGTCCTTTGACGGCACCTGGTACCGGCCGCTCTACATCGGCGTGGCGGCCGGCGGCATCTGCGTGGGCGCCGCCATCACCTACTGGGTGCTGGAGGCGGTCGGGGAGAAGCGCTACACCGTGGGCGGGGCCGCGGCTACCGACAAGCTGAAGATGCGCGACGCCTTCGTCTTCGGCCGGACCTTCTGGTACATCGTGGCGCTTTGCGTGACCTTCTATGCCACGGTCTTCTCCTTCCGCCTGTTCGGCATCGACTACTTCATGTTCGCGCACGCCAAGACGCGGGAAACGGCCGGCCAACTGAATGGCTTCCTCCCGCTGATGGCGATGTGGGCTACGCCGCTCTTCGGACTTCTGGCAGACAAAGTGGGCAAGCGCGCCTCGTTCATGCTCCTGGGTTCGGCCCTGATGCCTGTCGTCTTTCTGATGATGGGGTATTCCAGCATCACGCTCTGGCTGCCGGTGGGAATGCTCGGGGTGGCGTTTTCTCTGATTCCCGCCATCATGTGGCCCTCGGTGGCCTATCTGGTCGAGGAACGCCGCCTGGGCAGCGCCTACGCGCTGATGACGCTGTGCCAGCAGGTGGGGTGGCTGGGCATGAACCAGGCCATCGGCTACAGCCAGGACGCGTTCAAGGCCGGGGAGCAGAACCCGGCCGGCTACCTGCCGATGCTGTGGATCCTGGCGGGCATGAGCGTGGCGGGCATCGTGTTCTCGCTGCTGCTCTGGCGCGACGAGCGCGGCTCCGCTGCCCACGGCCTGGAGACCATCACCGCCAGCAGCAGCAGCAGCTAAGAACCAGCGGGCGGCGGGCCTCCCGTCTTCCCCTTGCGCTGGCGGGACTTATACCCCTCGCGCCAGCCCCCGGGTTGAAGATTCCTCTGCCGCCGGGGTTTCGGTTACACTCGACTTCGCTCCCGCGCAGGGGGGCTATCCGTACAACGCAACGCCACTTAGCCGCATCTTTATAAGTGCGGCCTGAAAAGGCCACTTTGACCCCAGCCAAGAAAACAACAGTCTCCGGGCTTTCTGAAGCAGAGGCGATTGACGGGGCAAAAAAAGGGGATGCAGGGTCGTTCGAAGTCTTGTACGACCTGCATAAACGGCGGGTGTACTCCCTATGCCTGAGGATGACAGGCAACGTCGCCGAAGCGGAAGACCTGACCCAGGAAGCGTTCCTGCAGCTCTACCGCAAGGTGGCGACATTTCGAGGCGAATCGGCTTTCTCCACCTGGCTGCATCGGCTGTCGGTGAACGTGGTGCTGATGCATCTGCGCAAGAAGGGCCTTCCCGAGGTCTCCCTGGAACAGACGCTGGACCCCGAGCCGGACGAGGGCGGCCCCAAGCGGGAGTTTGGGACGGCGGACCTTTCCCTGAAAGGGGCGGTCGACCGGGTGAACCTGGAGCGGGCGGTGGCCAGCCTGTCGCCGGGGTACCGCACCATCTTCGTGCTGCACGACGTGGAGGGGTACGAACACAACGAGATCGCGGAGATGATGGGATGCTCCATCGGCAACAGCAAGTCGCAGCTGCACAAGGCACGTTTGAAGCTGCGCGAGATTTTACGGCAGCACAAAGCCGGAAAACCGCCCCGGGAGTAAGCCCGGAGGCGAGCGAAGTGGAAGTGAGGCAGTGAGATGAACTGTACACAGTTTCAAAACGGGCTGGCGGACTTCCTGGATGGCCAGGCCGCGGCCGAAGCGCAAGAACATCTGAAGTCCTGCGCGCCCTGCTCTGCTCTGGTGGCGGATCTGAAGGAGATCTCCGGCCAGGCGCGGCTGTTGGCGGCGGAGGAGGAGCCCCGTCCCGAGGTGTGGGCGAGGATCGAAAAATCGTTGGAACTTGAGGGCCTGGTGCGCGTCACGGCACCCGTGCCGGCCTGGGCCCTGTGGTGGGGCGCGGGTCAGAGCCGCTGGGCAGTTCCTGCCTGGGCGGCGGCCGTAGCTGCGTTGCTGCTGCTGGCGTTCGGGGTGAACAGCCTGCGCCAGGCGCCGGGGACTCCCCCGGAGGGAACGGCGGTGGTCCAGCCGGCGACCCTGGTGGATGACGACGACATGAGGTTCCTGGCGGCGGTGGAGAAGCGGGCGCCCAGCAAGAGCGCCGCGCGCTACAAGGCGCACCTGCAGGCGGTGAACGCTTCCATCCGCGACGCCAAGCGTTCCGTGGAGCAGGATCCCGGGAACGAGCTGGCGCGCGAGCGGCTGGTCCAGGCTTACGATCAGAAGAGTGCCCTGTATGAGATGGCAATGACGAGGTCGATGCAGTAATCTGTATCGGGCTCGAGCAGCCCTCTCACAGGCGGAAACGGTAGAAAACATGGGACGCGGAAATCAGTTTCGGATGCTGGCCTGGCTGGTTGTAGCCGGATGGGCGGGGTTCGCCTTTGCCGCCGGCAAGACCGAAGAATTCAAGTACGTGGCTCCGCCCGGCGCTTCCATCTCCCTGATCAACGATGTCGGTCAGGTCACGGTCCGCTATGGCGAGGGCCGCCGCATCCTCATCCGAAGCCGGAGCAGCTCCGACAAGATCGAGGTCGACGTCGAGCAGAAGGGCAGCCGCTTCGAGGTCCGCACCCACATGCTGCAGCCGGGCTCCCCGGAGGAGCAAAGGGTGGATTACGAAGTGTTTGTCCCCGCCCGCGTCGGGCTCACGGTGCGCGCCAACAGCGGCCCCATCCGGGTGAAGGGCCTGCGCGGCTCCGAGATCGTGCTGGACGGCGACTCGGCTCCGGTGGAGGTGAATGACGTGGACGCCGCCGGGCAGCACGTACACGTGCGCACGGTGAGCGGAAACATCACGCTGGGCAACATCTCCAACGCCCACCTGGAGGCCCGCTCCCTGGCCGGAGAGGTCTCCCTGAACAAGGTTTCCGGCCCCAAGGTGCAGGTGACCACCACCCAGGGCAACATCCTCTACGCCGGGCAGTTCGGCTCCAACGGCGAGTACTCGCTCATCAGCCATTCCGGCAACATCGACGTGGCGCTGCCCGAAACCGCTTCCGTGGACATCATGGCAGAGTCGGTCGAGGGTTCGGCCGACAACGATTTCCCGCTGCAGCGCAAGCTGCATTCCTCCTTCCTGCCGCACAAGGGACGTTCCTTCTCAGGCACCTCCCACTCCGGCTCCTCCAGCGTTCAGCTCAGTTCTTTCAGTGGTAAAATCCGCGTCAAGAAGCAGTGACGGAACGGGCGTCGGCGCTGCCCGCTCCCCGCGCATGAAGCTCGAGCCATCACCGCGAGCCGTGTTCCTGGTGGGCTTCATGGGCGCGGGCAAGAGCCGCGTCGGTCGCGCCCTGGCCAGGCGGCTGGGGTGGCGTTTCCTGGACCTCGACCGCCGGGTGGAAGCGCGCATCGGGCGCTCCATCGCGCAGGTGTTTCGCCGCTGGGGGGAGGCCGCCTTCCGCCGCGCGGAGACGCAAGAACTGAAGTCTCTGCTGCGGGACGTGCAGCGCTCCCGGGGAACCGTGGTGGCTCTGGGTGGCGGAGTCCCGACGCAGCCGGCGAACCGGCGCCTGTTGCGCGGAAGGGTGACGGTGTTTCTAGACGTCCCGGTGAACACGCTGTGGCAGCGCTGCCGGGCGGGCCGCGGGACGCGGCCGCTGGTGAAGGATGCAGCCGGCTTTCGCCGGCTGTACGTTGCCCGGCGTCCCCGCTACCTGGCGGCGGCGATGCGGGTGCGGGAGGCGGGGCGCAGTCCGCAGCAGTTGGCGGCGGAGATCGCCCGGAGGTTGGGGTTCGGCAGCAGAACAGGCAGCAGACCACAGGAGAATCCGTGAACGTAAAGTTTGGGCTGATGGTGGTGGCAGCAGCGCTGGTGCTGGCGGCGCCCGCCGTGGGCGCGGACAAGAAAAACAAGCCGGAAGCGCCCAGCGAGGTCGTGGACTCGGGCTCCTTCGGCGTCTTCGTGGGCGGCAAGCGCGTGGCCACGGAGAAATTCCAGATCGAGAAGCGCGAGAGCGGCAACCTCTCCAGTTCCGAGCTGATCGTGGACGATGGCAACCAGAAGTTCAGCCAGAAGTCGCAGCTTGAGCTCTCGCCCAGCGGCGACCTGCTGCGCTACAACTGGAAAGAGCAGGCGCCGGGCAAAGGCGAGACCACGGTCGAGCCCAAGGACACCTTCCTGATGGAGTACGTCATCCCCAGCCCGGGAGAGAAGACGCAGGAGGTGCCGTTCTTCTCGCCCCGTTCCACCGCCATCCTGGACGACAACTTCTTCACCCACCGGCAATTGCTCGCCTGGCGCTATCTGGGGGTGGGATGCGGGCGGTTCATCGGGCAGACCAATTGCCGCCCGCCCAAGATGACGTTCGGAGCCATCGTGCCCCGCCAGGCCACCTACATCATGGTCAGCCTGGAGTACCGGGGACCGGAGAAAGTGAAACTCGGCGAGACCGAGCGCGAGCTCAGCCGCTTCGACCTGACTGGAGACGGCCTGAGCTGGGCGCTCTGGCTGGACGACAAGCACAAGCTGGTCCGCATCCTCATCCCCTCGGAAAACACCGAAGTCCTTCGCGACTGACGGCCCCGCTTCTAACCCGCCGCGGGCTTCCCAGCCTGCTTACACCTTCACGTTGCGCAGGAACTCGGCCGCGGCCTCCGGGAGCATGGTGTTGATGAACATGCCGGAGCCCAGCTCGAAGCCGGCCACCCGCGTGAGCCGCGGGATGATGCTCAGGTACCAGTGGTAGTAGGTGACGCCGGCGCTCTCCGCGGGCGCGGTGCGGATGGTGTAGTTGAAGTCGGGATTGTCCAGGCCGTGGTAGAGCCTGGCCAGGACGCTGCGCAGCACCCGGGCCAAGTCCTCCAGTTCCGGCTGGCTGATGGCGCCGAAGCTGGCCATGTGCCGCCGCGGCGTGATGTGGGTGCAGAAGGGCGTGGGCGAGGCAAAGGGCTCCACGGCCACGAAGTGCTCGCTGGCCACCACCACGCGGTCGGGATTGCCGAGGTCCTCTTGCAGGGTCTGGCAGAAGATGCACTCGCCGTACTCGTCGAAGTGGCGCAGGGCTTCGTAAAGGCGGCCACGTACCTGGGAGGAGATCACCGGGCTGGCCACCATCTGGGAGTGAGGATGCTCCAGGCTGGTGCCGGCGGCGATTCCGTGGTTCTTGAAGATGATGACGTGGGTCACGCGCGGGTCGGCGCTCATCGCCTCGAAGCGAGCCTTGTAGGAGCGCAGGATGTCCGCCACCTGGGCATCGGTCAAGAGCGCCGTGGTCAGGGAGTGGTCGGGCGTTTCCACGACGACGTCGTGGAAGCCCACGCCGTTGATGGTGCGCTTGGAGCGCACGATCTTGCGCGTGGGCTCCCCCTCGCGACAAAGCGCCGCAAACTTGTTGGGCATCACGCGCACCCGCCAGTCCCCTTCCGCGCTCCCCGGCGTGCGCCACACCTCGGGCGGGGCCAGGGCCTCGTTCCCCGGACAGAAGGGGCAGGTCTGGACGTAGGCAGGCACGGGCTTGACCTCGCGCTTGACCTTGAGTTCCTCCGGGCGCTTGGCGCGCTCGGTGGCGATAATCACCCACTCCTTGGTGAGGTAGTTCTGGCGTAGCTCCGGCATTGGCGCTCCTTCCCTTTTCCGGAGGTCCCGGGAGGTAGCGGAGCATATCAAATTCGGGCGCTCAGGTCAGTC
>CBRAFF010000007.1:0-14187 GCA_967755155.1 uncultured bacterium | reverse complement strand
GCTGCTGCTGTTCGCGGGTTTGGCGCTGGCGCCCGCGGCGCGCGCCGGATGCACCGTTGCCGCGGACCTGGACCCCGCGACCCGCGCGGCGCTGGAGCGCGCCGCCCAGGGCTACTTCCAGATGGCGGCCCGGGGCGACAGCGCCGGACTGCGGCAGAGCGCGACGGCCGCCCTGGCAGCAGACTTCGCGCCCGTGGAAGCCGCGGTGCGCGGCTATCAAGCCAGCTTCGCGGCCTCGCAGCCGCCGCAAGTCCGCGCCACGTACTTGCTCGAAGCCGAGGGGCCGGCGCCGCAGGAGCGCGCTGAGTTCTTCTGTGGCGTGTGGGCCACGCCGGGCTTCACCCTGTTCGTACTCAACAAGCTGGCGCCCGGGCGCTACGCCCTGGTGGTGCTGGAGGCCAGGTCGGGCCAGAGCGCCTACCGCCTGGCGCTGGTGCTGGCGGCGCAGCCGCAGGGGTGGAGGCTGGCGGGCTTCTATCCTCGCCCGGCGCAGGTCGCCGGACACGACGGCGCCTGGTTCTGGGAGCAGGCCCGCGCCTACAAGAGCAAGAAGCAGTACCGCAATGCCTGGTTCTACTACCTGACGGCGCGCGAGCTGCTGATGCTCGTCCCTTTCATGAGCACCCAGCAACTGGAGCAGATGTCGGGCGAGCTCACCGGCCTGCCTCCCCAGGGCCTGCCGGGCGAGAAGCCCGTGGACTTCCTCGCCGGCGGCAAGGTGTTCAAGGTCGCGCAGGTGTACGTGGTGCCGGACGACGCCGGCTTGCTGCTGGTGGTGCAGCACCAGGTGAAGGATGCTTCCCAGTCCGGCCCCAACTATGCCGACAACCTGGCGCTGATCCGGCAGTGGGTGGCCACCTATCCGGAATATCGCGAAGCCTTCACCGCCGTGGTGGCGCGCGCTTCCGACGCCTCCGGGCGCGCCTATGGCTCGCGGCTGGAGATGAAGGACATCCAGTAGCGCGGAGCTCCGTCCGCCATCCGTCAGGAAATGCGTCCGGACGGCGCGCAACCGCATCTCTTACTGGAACAGACCCAAAGACATCTGGAGGCAGGAATGGCGAAGCAGACGGCGGAGAAATCTTTGAGCGCGGTGATCCGCGAGCGGCGGGCGACGGGGAGTTTCGAGCCCGTCCCGGTGCAGGACGAAGACCTGAAGAAGATCCTGCAGGCCGGGCTGGAGGCGCCCAGCGGCTACAACCTGCAGCCCTGGCGCTTCGTGGTGGTGCGCGATCCCGAGCAGCGCAAGAAGCTGCGCGCCGCGGCCATGGGCCAGCCCAAGGTGGAGGAGGCTGCGGTGGTCATCGTGGCCTGCGGCGACCCGCTGGGCTGGCGCGATGGCGACCTCGAGGAAATGCTCAAGCTGGCCAAAGAGCACGGCTACGGTGGCGAGGCCGAGCACGCCGGCGTGCGCCGCAACGTCACCAACTTTCTGGGCGGGACGCCGGGGAACGCCGGCGGCATCGCCCCCGACCTGGGCGTGTGGGTGAACCGCCATGTCATGATCGCCTTCACCAGCATCATGCTGATGGCCGAGGCCCTGGGCTACGACACCGCGCCCATGGAAGGCTTCTTCGAGGACAAGGTCAGGGCGACCCTGGGAATCCCCGAGCGGGTGCGCGTAGTGGCGCTGCTCGCCATCGGCCGGCGCAAGGGAGAAGACAAACCCTACGGCGGACGCTTCCCCATGGGCCGCGTCTTCTTCGCCGAGGAGTGGGGAAAGGGGATCGATTTGTAGAGACGTTGCTTGCAACGTCTCTCCGCGCCGCTGTTGTAAGCTTTCCGCATGAAGCGTGAGTATCCCGAGCGGCCGCTGGTGGGCGTGGGCGCGGTGATCGCGGAGGCAGATCGCGTGGTCCTGGTGCGCCGTGCCGCGGAGCCCATGGCGGGCGAGTGGTCGATCCCCGGCGGCCTGCTGGAGCTGGGTGAGACCCTGCGTGCGGGCGCGGCGCGCGAGGCGCTGGAGGAGACCGGGCTCCAGGTCGAGCCCGGCGAGGTGCTCGAGGTCCTGGACCGCATCGTGCCGGACGCGAACGGCCGGCCCCGCTACCATTACGTGCTGATCGATTTCCTGTGCCGCCGCGTCGGGGGCGAACTCCGCGCCGGAGGCGACGCCGCCGAGGCGCGCTGGGTCGCGGCGTCCGAGTTGGCGGAGCTGGGCGTCGCCGAGGCGGCGGTGCGCGTCATCGGCAAAGCCCTGGCAAATCAGAAATCGCAAATCACAAATCAAAAATAAAACGACCCGCCGCTCGTCGGTTCGAGGCAACGGGTCGCCGGTAGTCTGTTGGGATTGGCCTGAGGCGGTCACTCTTTGAATCAGTGGCCACAGCCAAACTCCCTGAGGAAGTTTTGCAGGGTTAGAGCGATGCGCCCTAAGCCTCAGCCACCTCACTAGGTCTATGACTACAGTCGGAAACAATCGACATCGGACCACCTCCTTTCCAGTGTAGGCGTAACTTAGTACGAAGCCGGGACGAAGGTCAACGGGAGTTTTGGCCGGGGGGACCGGCGCCCGCAACCCGCGTGTCCCGCGGGCGATTCCTGCGCGGACGGCCCGTCTGGCGTGGTAAATAGTCCCTTCGCGTGAACTGGCTACGCCAACTCGGCGCGCGGCTGGCGGCAGCGCCGCCCCGGCGGGTGAGCTTCCTCATCTCCCTGCTGGTGACGCTGGCGGGGCTGGGCGTATTTCTCTTCGCCAACATCGGAGGCAGCCCGCTGGCCGGCTTCGTCTTCCTGCAGAACATCGAGCAGCGCTCGCTGGACGCGCGCTTCAACCTGCGGGGCGCGCGCGCCGCCGACCCGCGCATCGTCATCGTGGACATCGACGAGAAGACGCTGCAGCGCGTGGGCGCCTACCCCATTGCGCGCAGCGCCTACGCGCAGATGGTCGACCGCCTGCACGCCGACGGCGCCCGCATCGTGGCCTTCGACGTCACCTTCCCCACCCCGGAGAAGAATTCGGCGGTGGAAGCGCTGGGCAAGCTGGAGGGCGAACTGGGACGCGGAGCTCCCGCGCCGGTGCGCGAGAAGATCGCTGCGCTCAAGCTCTCGAGCGATAACGACCGCCTGCTGGCGGAGAGCATGAAGGGCGCCGGCAGCGTCATCCTGGGCCACGTCTTTCTCGACGCCCAGCGCTCCGAGGCGCTTTCCCCCCAGGCGGCCGAAACCTACTTCAACACCGCCTGGGGAGCGGTCTTTCCCCAGGTGCTGAAGGTCAAAGCCGGGCGCGACTTCGATCTGGGGGAAGCATGGCAACAGAAGGGCGGCGGCCAGGTGGCGCAGGCGGTGGAAGCCAACATCGCGCCGCTGGCCGAAGCCGCGCGCTCCTTCGGCTTCATCAACAACAACCCGGACTCCGACGGCACCATGCGCCGCGCCGTGCTGCTCATCCGCTACCAGAGCGCGGAGTTCTTTCCCTCGCTCGCCTTCCAGGTGATGCGCGAGTACGAGCAGATCCCGGACCAGGGCCTGAAAGCTTTCATCAACGAGAACGGGCTGGAGCGCATCGAGTTCGGACCGCACACCCTCAGGCCGCGCCCCGACAGCACCGTGCTCATCAACTATGCGGGACCTTTCGGGTCGTATCCGCATTACTCGATGGTGGACGTGATCGAGGGCAAAGTCCCCGCGGGGACGTTTCGCGACAAGATCGTGCTGCTGGGCCCGACCGCGCTGGGCATCGGCGACATCCGCAGCACGCCCTTCCAGGCCCCGACCTACATGGGGGTGGAGATCCACGCCAACATTCTGGACAACCTGCTGCACGTGGACGAGCCCGGGCGCAGCTTCCTGCGCCGCGGCAACCGTGAGGAAATGGCCGACCTGGCCGTGCTCCTTCTCTTCGGCCTGGGGTTGGGCTGGTGGTTCGGCAGGACGCGGCCGGCCCTGGCCACGCTCTCGGCGGCCATGGCCGTCGCGCTCTTTCTTGTCCTGCTCGTCGTCGCCTTCGGGCGCTGGGGGATGTGGCTGAGCTTCGTCGTTCCCGCCGGGACGCTTCTGGCCAACTACGCCGGCGTCACCAGCTTCCGCATGATCTTCGAGGAGCGCGAGAAGCGCAAAGTGCGCCGCACCTTCCAGCAGTACGTCTCCCCCGGCGTCATCCGCCTGCTGGAACAGGACCCCGGACGCTTCCTGCGCCGCGGCGGCGAGACCAAAGAGCTGACCATCATGTTCGCCGACATCCGCGGCTTCACCTCGCTCTCCGAGGGCCTGACCGCGGACGAGCTGGTCACCCTGCTCAACGAGTACCTGGGCGAGATGACGGAAATCCTCTTCAAGCGCTGGGGCACGCTGGATAAGTACATCGGCGACGCCATCATGGCCTTCTGGGGCTCGCCCTTCCCCCAGGAGGACCACGCGCAGCGCGCCTGCTCGGCGGCGCTCGACATGTGCGCCCGCCTGGAGGAATTGAACCTCGGCTGGCGCGAGCAGGGCCGGCCCACGCTGGCCATCGGCGTCGGCCTGAACACCGGCCCGGTCAACGTGGGCAACATGGGCTCCGACCGGCGCCTGGCCTGGACGGTGATGGGAGACAACGTCAACCTGACTTCGCGCCTGGAGGGCCTCACCAAGGAATACGGGGTGCGGATAGTGGTGAGCGAGTCCACATGGCAGCAGGTGCAGGCGCATTTTGTGGGGCGCGACCTCGACCGCATCCGGGTGAAGGGCAAGCAGCAGCCGGTGGGCATCTACGAGTTGCTCGACTTCCGCGAGAACGGCGACCGCCACGGCGAACTGGTGGCGGCCTTCAGTCACGCCGTCGGCGCCTATCGCCGGCGCGCCTGGCCGCTGGCCGTGCAGCAGTTCGAAGCGCTGGTCCGCTGCTGGCCCGAGGACGGCCCCTCGCAGCTCTTCCTCCGCCGCTCGCGTGAGTTCCTGGCCGAGGCCCCCGCGCCCGACTGGGACGGCGTTTACGTCATGAAGACCAAGTAGGGAATCATCCCTTCCGACCGGTGCCCCACGTTCGCGCCGCGTTTTTCGGCGCTAACGTGGGAAGTCGTTGGCGACGGGGCCTATCCCTTCCAGCGATACGCGCCGGGCTGGGGCAGGCCGATGTGCGCCAACACGCGGAAGGCGAACTGGCGCGCCATCTCTTCCAGGCTCGCGGGACGGTTGTAGAAGGTGGGGATGAGCGGCATGATGGTGGCGCCAGCAGCGGCGGCCAGGTCCATGTTGCGAATGTGGATGCGATTGAGCGGCGTCTCGCGCACGCACAAGACCAGCGGGCGCTTCTCCTTCAGGCAGACGTCGGCGGCGCGCTCGATCAGCCGCAGGGCCAGCCCGTTCGAGATGCGCGCCAGCGTCCCCATGCTGCACGGGATCACCACCATGGCGTCGGCGGGATTAGAGCCGCTGGCGATGTTGGCGCCGATATCGGCGTTGGCCTGCTCGCGGATCTTCTTCGATTTCTTGCCCAGGAGCTGCGTTACCAGGTCGCTGCGGCCCTTCAGCGTGATCTCCTCCGCGAGCACGCGCAGGGCGTTGTCCGACGCGATGAAGTTCACCGTCTTCACCCGGCGGTCACGCTCGAGCGTCAGCAGCAATTGGCGGCAGAATTCGGCGCCGCTGGCGCCGGTGGTGGCTACGGTCAGGGTGCGGGGTGCGGGCATGGAGGGATAGCTTACCGCATCGCTTGCGAAGCGATAAGCGGTAAGCAATAAGCAATAAGCAAGAGCACCGCGGAGGGTGCCCCACGTTCGCGCCGCGCTTTTCGGCGCTAACGTGGGAGCCGCTCTGTCCCCACGCTGCGATGTTAAGCTGACTACGGCCCATGACACCGGAATCCCTCCGTAAACTCTTCGAGCAAGTCCGCCGGAGAGAACTCTCCGCCGACGAAGCTGTCGCCCGACTGCGGCACATGCCCTTCGAAGACCTGGGCTTCGCCAAGGTGGACCACCACCGCCGCCTGCGCGCCGGGATGCCCGAGGTGGTGCTGGCCGAGGGCAAGACGCCGCGGCAGGTGGCCGCCATCTTCGCGCGGCTGGCCCGGGCGGGCGGGAACGTCCTGGCCACGCGGGCCACGCGCCAGCACTTCGCCGCCGTTCGCAAGGCGGTGCGCAAGGCGGAGTATCGCGAACTGGCGCGCTGCATCGTCTTGCAGCGCGACTACAAGAAGTACGGGAAGGGAACCATCGCGGTGGTCTCGGCCGGGACCAGCGATATCCCGGTGGCGGAAGAAGCCGTGGTCACCGCCGAGGTCATGGGCAACGACGTCGAGCACCTGTACGACGTGGGCGTCGCCGGCATCCACCGTCTGCTGGCCCATCGTGCGGCGCTCACCGAGGCGCGCGTGGTCATCGTCTGCGCCGGCATGGAGGGCGCGCTGCCCAGCGTGGTGGGCGGGCTGCTGCGCGTCCCCGTCATCGCCGTGCCCACCAGTGTCGGTTACGGCGCGTCGTTCAAGGGACTGGCGGCGCTGCTGGGAATGTTGAACTCCTGCGCCTCGAACGTCAGCGTGGTCAACATTGATAACGGCTTCGGCGCGGGATACGTGGCCTCGATGATCAACCGGCTTTGACCTGCCACAGAGCCACAGAGAAGTTCAAGTCTGAGATCCAAAACCTCTGTGTCTCCGTGACTCTGTGGCAGGCTTACTTCCTGCGTTTCGCGGATTTCCTGACGGGCGGGGCGGCGGGGAAGACCCGAGCGAATATCTTGTCCACGTTGCGCAACTGGCGCTTCAGGTCGAAGGCGCGCGCGAGCTGCTTGGGCGGTAGGCGACGCGTGATCTGCTTGTCCTTGGCCACCAGGTCGTGGAAGCACTCGCCGCCCTTCCAGGCGCGCATGGCGTGCTTCTGCACCAGGCGGTAGGCGTCCTCGCGCGACATGCCGGCCTCGGCCAGGTCGAGCAGTAGCTGTCCGCTAAAGATCAGGCCGCCCGTGCTCTCGAGATTCGTCCGCATGCGCTTGGGATAGACCACAAGCTTCTCGATGAGGGTGGCGGCGCGGTCCAGCATGTAGTCGAGCAGGATGGTGGAGTCGGGCAGGATGACGCGCTCGACCGAAGAGTGCGAGATGTCGCGCTCGTGCCACAGGGCGACATTCTCCAGCGCCGCCTGGGCGTTGGCCCGCACCACGCGGGCGAGGCCGGAGATCTGCTCGCAGGCCACCGGGTTGCGCTTGTGCGGCATGGCGGAAGAACCCTTCTGCTTGGCGCTGAAGTATTCCTCGGCCTCGCGCACCTCGGTGCGTTGCAGATGGCGGACCTCGGTAGCGATCTTGTCGAGTGTGGAGGCGATGACGGCCAGCGTCGCCAGGTAATGGGCGTGGCGGTCGCGCTGGATGACTTGCGAGGAGACGGCCGCCGCCTGCAATCCCAGACGCGAGCAGATGCGCTCTTCCAGTTCCGGCTCCAGGTGCGCCAGGTTGCCCACCGCGCCCGAGAGCTTGCCTACGCGCATCTCCTCGGCGGCGCGCTCCAGGCGGGCCAGGTTGCGGTTGGTCTCGGCGTACCAGTTGGCCAGCTTCAGTCCGAAAGTGATGGGCTCGGCGTGGATGCCGTGGGTGCGCCCGATCATGGGCGTGTGCTGGAACTCGAAGGCGCGGCGGCGCAGCACGTCGCGCAGCCGCTCCAGTCCCTTCAAGAGCAGAACGGAGGCCTCGCGCACCTGCAGCGCCTGCGCGGTGTCCACTACGTCGTTCGAGGTGAGTCCGTAGTGCAGCCAGCGGGAGTGGGGCGCGCCGATCTTTTCCGCCACCGCGGTGGTGAAGGCGATGACGTCGTGCTTCACCTCCTCCTCGATGGCATGGATGCGGGCCAGGTTGAAGTCGGCCTTCTGGCGGATGGCGCGAGCGGCCTCGGCTGGCACGCGGCCGGCTTCGGCGAGAGTCTCGGTGGCGGCCACCTCCACCGCCAGCCACATGCGGAACTTGTTCTCGTCGGTCCAGATGTGGCCCATTTGCGGGCGGGTGTAGCGCGAGATCACCTAAGGATTCCTCCGGCGTGAAGGGAAACAATCATTCTAAATGGTGGGGCAAGGGGCGCAAAGGCGCGGGTGGGAGGGTGCCTCTACCGTCCGCTGCCCCTCTCGTAGTACCCTGCGCCCTGCAAAGGTAGGATCGAGCATGAAACAAATATCAAGAGCTCCGGTGATCCTCGCGCTGTTCTTACTCGTACCGTTCTTGATAGGGAACATCACCGCTCGCGTGTTGGATGCTATCGATCCTCCCCGTCGCGTCGAGGAGAGACTGGGACTCATCGAGGGTGTGAACCGCGCACGGGCTAAGACCCGACTGACTCTCGGAGTCATAGGGGTCTATTACGTCGCGCTGGTGTCGGGCTGGATAATCCTGCGAAGGCAGAAGCCTAAGTCGCTACCCTCTTCCTGAATGCTGGCTCGAAACACAAAAGCCGCCACCTTGCGGGGACGGTTGAATGCTGAGTGCTGACGGCTAGTTGCTGTACAGCAGCACGCCCTCGGTTTCCTTCGAATCCACCGGGCGGTAGAAGAGCTTGTCGCCTTCGAGGAACACCTCGATAAAGGCGGGCCGGGTCTGGATGGTGCCCTGGATGAGGGCCTCGGACAGCGGGTCCTCGATGTACTTCTGCAGGGCGCGGCGCAGCGGGCGGGCGCCGTAGCTGCGGTCGCTGAGCGTCTTCTCCAGCATCCACTTCTTGGCTTCCTCGGTCACGGTGATGGTGATCTGCTTTTGCGCCAGGTTCTGGTTGAGCTGGCCCACCAGCAGCTCCACGATCTGGATGAGGTCGGTCTCCGAGAGCGCGTTGAAAATGATGACTTCGTCCAGGCGGTTGAGGAACTCGGGATTGAAGGTCTTCTTGACCTCGCTGCGCACCATCTCTTCCACCTTGCCGGAGATGGCTTCCTCGTGCTCCGACTGGAAGCCCATGCCGCTGCGTTTCTGCAGGTGGCGGGCCCCGATGTTCGAGGTCATCACCAGGATGATGTTCTTGAAGTCCACGGTGTTGCCCAGGCCGTCGGTGAGCTGGCCGTCTTCGAAGACCTGCAGCAGGATGTTGAACACGTCGGGGTGGGCCTTCTCGATCTCGTCCAGCAACACCACGGAGTAGGGTGCGCGCTTCACGCGCTCGGTGAGCTGCCCGCCCTCCTCGTAGCCCACGTAGCCCGGAGGCGAGCCGATCAACTTGGAGACGGAGTGCTTCTCCATGAACTCGCTCATGTCGAAGCGGATGAGCGACTTCTCGCTGCCGAAGAGGAACTGGGCGAGGGTGCGCGCCACTTCCGTCTTGCCCACGCCGGTGGGGCCGAGGAACAGGAACGAGCCCACGGGCCGGTTGGGATTCTTGAGCCCGGCGCGGGAGCGGCGGATGGCGCGGGCCAGCGCCGTGATGGCCTTATCCTGCGAGATGACGCGCTTGTGCAGCTCTCCCTCGATGCGCAGCAGCTTCTGCGTCTCTTCTTCCTTCACCGAGGTCACGGGCACGCCCGTCCAGCGCGAGACCACGTCCTCGATGTCGTCGCGGCTCACCACGCCGGTGGAGGATTCGTCCAGGTGGTACTTTTCGCGCAGGCCGCGCAGGTTGTCGCGCTCCTTGCGCTCCTCGTCCGAGTAGAAGCGCGCCTTCTCGAACTCGTGGTTGGCGATGGCGTTCTCCATGCGGTGGACGATGAACTTGATGCGCTTCTGCACGTCGGTGATCTCGTCGGGCAGGGAAGTCTGCCGCAGCTTCACGCGCGCGCCCGCCTCGTCGATGAGGTCGATGGCCTTGTCCGGCAGGTAGCGGTCGGGGATGTAGCGGTTGGAGTGGGCCACGGCGAACTCGATGGCGTCCTCGGTGTAGGTGACCGCGTGGAACTTCTCGTAGCGCTCCTTCACGCCCTTCAGGATCTTCACCGCCTCGGCTTCGTTGGGCGGCGGCACCTTCACCGACTGGAAGCGCCGCTCCAGCGAGCGGTCCTTCTCGATGGACTTGCGGTACTCGCCCGGGGTGGTCGCCCCGATGCACTGGATCTCGCCGCGCGAGAGCGCCGGCTTCAAGATGTTGGCGGCGTCCAGCGACCCTTCCGCCGAGCCCGCCCCCACCAGCGTGTGCAGCTCGTCGATGAAGATGATGGCGTTCTGGTTCTCCATCAGTTCCTTCATGATGGTCTTCAGCCGCTCTTCGAACTGGCCGCGGTACTTGGTGCCGGCCACGATGAGCGAGAGGTCGAGGCCGAGGATGCGCTTGTCCGCCAGGAACGAAGGCACTTCGCCGTCGGCGATGCGCTGCGCCAGGCCTTCGACGATGGCCGTCTTGCCCACGCCCGGCTCGCCGATGAGCACCGGATTGTTCTTGGTGCGGCGGCACAGGATCTGCACCACGCGCTCCAGTTCGGCCTCGCGGCCCACCAGCGGGTCGAGCTGGTTGTCCATGGCCGCCTGCGTCAGGTCGCGGGAGAACTCGCTCAACAGCGACGATTCTTTGGAGCGCTGGGGCTGCGCCTTCTCCTGCGTGGTGCGCGCCAATTCCTCGCGGATGCTGGAGAGCCGCAGGCCGCGCTCGTGCAGGATCTCCGCGGCAAAGCACTTTTCTTCGCGCAGCAGGCCCAGCAGCAGGTGCTCGGTGCCGATGTGCTTGTGCGAGAGCCGCTCCGCTTCTTCGGCGGCGTAGGCCAAGACCCGCTTGCATTCGTTGGAAAGAGGGAGGTCCACGGAGGTGGAGACCTTCTCGCGGATGGTGGTGTGTCCCTCGATCTGCTTGCGGATGGACTCCACCGAGGCGTGCGAACGCAGGAAGCGATTGGTGAGCGCCTTGTCTTCGCGCAGCAGCCCGAGCAGCAGGTGTTCGGTCTCGATGTAGGGAGAGCCGAACTGGCTGGCCTCGTAGCGCGCGAAGAAGATCACGCGTCTCGCCTTTTCCGTATAGCGTTCGAACAGGTTTCCCCTTTACTTCTGAACCCGTCCTCGTCCTTCTCTGTAGAGACGTTGCTTGCAACGTCTCCGCGACTTATCCCGCCACCAGCGATTCCGGCCGCACCTCGCTCAACCGCCCGCCCTCCAGCCGCAGCACGCGATGGCAGCGCCGCGCGAAAGCAGCATTGTGGGTAGCGATGAGGGAGGTCAGCCGATACTCGCGATGGAGCCTGGCAATCAATTCAAACACCACATCCGCGCTCCTGGCGTCCAAGTCGCCGGTGGGCTCATCCGCCAGCAACAGTTGCGGCCGCGTCACCAGCGCCCGGGCCAGCGCCACCCTTTGTTGCTCGCCTCCGGAAAGTTCGCCGGAGCGATGGTGCGCCCGCTCTTCCAGTCCCACCTCGCGCAACAGGCGCAAGGCCTCCTCGCGAGCCTCCGCCGCCGGCCGGCCCCGCAACCGCAGGGGCATGGCGACGTTTTCCGCAGCGGTGAACTCCGGCAGCAGGTAATGAAACTGCCAGACGAAACCGATCTCCCGGTTCCGAAAGTCCGCTGCGGCGTCGTCGGCCAGCGAGCAGAGCTGCATTTGCGCGAAGTATACGTCACCTTTCGAAGGCCGTTCAAGCGCTCCGAGGATGTAGAGTAAGGTACTCTTTCCCGCACCCGACTCGCCCACGATCCCCAGCATCTCTCCCTTCCGCACCCGGAAGGACAGGTTGTCAAAGACCACCAGTTCCGAACTGCCGGAAGGGAAGACCTTGGTCAGCCCCTCCACTTGCAGCAGCTCGTTGTTGGACATTGGATGCACGCCGGCCTCCAACCGTCTCGTTCTCCTGTAGTGGAAACCCGGGACCGCTATCTCCAGTCGCTGCAAGCATTAGACCACAGGGCCAGCGACTTTGGTGCGGCCTCCAGAATCCCGGAGGCTACCAAAGTTTGTAGCTCTGGCTGACGTGAGAACGCCGTCGCAGGCAATCCTTGCAGGCGGGCAGGGCGCCCTGGCCGAAGGCGTAGAGACGCCCGGACGGGCGTCTCCACGTCACTCACAACGATTCACTTTGCGGCTATCTCGGAACGTTTGCGGGCTTGCTGCAGCTCCGGGCGCTCGTCTCCTACGGCCACCTGCGTCAGCTTGCGATAGTAGGAAGCCGCGGTTGCCGAGTCTCCGGCGGCGTCCGCAGCGGTGGCCGCGCCATAGAGTGCGTTGAAGCGGTTGGGCGCCACTTTCAGGACCGCCTGGTACTCCACCAGCGCCGCCTGCGGCTGCTTCTGGAGCGCCAGCAGCTCCGCCAGCATCTCGCGCGCGGGCGTGAGGGCGCCGGGCGTCACCGGACTCTTGTCCATGGTCTCCTCCAGCTCGGCGGCGGAGCGCATCAGGGCCAGGGCGTCCTCGGGCTTGCCCTCCTGCTGCGCCATCCAGGCCGCGACCTCGAGGCGCTGCACCTCGACCTGCTTCGACCAGTAGGGATTCTTCATTTCCGCGGTCTTGTCCCGCAGTGCTGCCAGGGCCTGCTCGGCCTGATGGGCCCTTGTCAGGTCGCCGGAGCGCGCGCCGCCCACTCCCACCGCCAGCCAGGTCAGCGCCTGCGCCCAGGGAACCGACGAAGCGTCCGGCTGAAGCTGTTTGGCGGCCTGCCAGTCGCCGCGCTCCAGGGCGTAGCGGGCGGGGACGGCCTCGGTGGCGTAATTCCCGGTCATGGTCAGCCCGCGAACCGGCGGGAGCGCGCGCATTTCGTCCAGGACCGCTTTCGCCTTTTGCACCCGTCCGCTCTGCAGGTAGGCGTACTCCATGTAGTCCATGGCGTGCAGCCGCTGGTCGCGGGCCTCGCCGCTGGTGGAGGTCCGCTCCGCGCCCGCCGCCACCTGCGCCGAGCGCATATCGGAGGCGATGGCCTCGTCCCAGGACCCCACGCGGGTGAAGATGTGCGAGGGCATGTGGTGCGCGTGCGCCGAAGCCGGAGCGATCTTGGCGTAGGCGCGCGCTGCCGGCAGTGCGTTCTCGGCCAGCACCGGGTTGTCGTAGCAATGGATCAGGTAGTGGGCCGCGCCGGGATGGTGGGGCTGCTTCTGGAAGATGGGTCCCAGGATCTCGCCGCACTTGCGCTGGTTGGCAAAGGTCTTGTCGGTCTTGGGCGCGGTGATGGCCAGAGCGAGCGCATGGAAGATGGCGGCCTCGGCATCGTCCGGGTTCGAGGCGTGGAGAGCGGCCATCTTCTGCTCGAAGGCCTGGTTGTGCGCCGCCGCGTCGCCGCCGTCCTGCTTGTAGATCTCATCCAGCGCCGCCACGAACTGCCGCTCGCGCTGGCTGATGTGCTGGTTCTTCGCCGCCAGGGCATGGGCCCGAGCCAGGGCTT
The DNA here is from genome assembly GCA_967755155.1 of uncultured bacterium. GTDB lineage: Bacteria > Acidobacteriota > Terriglobia > Terriglobales > Acidobacteriaceae > DASYVL01. The sequence continues at coordinate 1,018 of CBRAFF010000007.1, read as the reverse complement.
CCCGGCCCTGGGCGTAGTCCGTGCTTTCCCAAAGGCCATGGTAGTAGGACATGGCCACACCCCAGTGGGCCATGGCGCAGCCGGGATCCTTCTGCGCCACGCCGCTGAAGGCGGCGCGCGCCTGCTCGTACTGGAAGGAATGCAGCAGAGCCACGGCGCGATTGAAGTCCTTCTGCACGCCCTTGGCGCAGGAGACCTGGAAGTGCACCGAGCCCAACTCCTGGGCGGTCAGGTCGTGGTGATGGCCCTCATCGGCGAAGGCGGGAAGCGAACAGAGAATCCCCAGCAGGACGAACAAAGGCAGTCGGCGCATGGCACCCCTCCAGCAGGATAGTGCGCAGCATTTTACCGCAGTCGCTACTCGTAGCGCAGCGCCTCGGCCGGCAGGATGCGCGCTGCCGACCAGGAGGGATAGAGCGTGGCCAGGAAAGAAATCCCCAGCGACATCAGCGCCACCAGCACGCCGTCGATCACCCGTGGCGCGAAGGGGACGTAATCAATGGAGTAGATCTCGGGGGAGAGCGAGATCCAGCGGTAGTGTCCGCCGGCCCAGGCGAGGGCATAGCCGAGCACGAGGCCCAGCGCGGTGCCCACCACTCCGATGAGCACGCCCTCGAGCAGGAAGATGTTGCGCACCTGGGCGCGGCGCGCGCCCAGGGAGAGCAGCACGGCGATGTCGCGCGTCTTCTCCATCACCATCATGATGAGCGAGATGAGGATGTTGAGCGCGGCCACCAGCACGATCAGTCCTACGGTGATGAAGGTCACTCGGCGCTCCAGTCGCAAGGCGCGGAACAGCGCGCGGTTCTGCTCCATCCAGTTGGTGGACATGAAGCCCGCCCCGGCGGCGCGCTCGAGGTCTGCGCCGAGCTCGCCGGCGCGGTCCAGGTCGTCCACCTTGAACTCGATCACCGAGACCACGTCGCCCAGGCCGAACAGGCGCTGCGCGTCGGCGAGGCGCGTGAAGCCCCAGGCGGTGTCGTAGTCGTAGAAGCCGGATTCAAAGATGCCTACCACC
>CBRAFF010000006.1:0-14243 GCA_967755155.1 uncultured bacterium | reverse complement strand
CCGACATCAGCAAGCTGCAGGAAGCCCTGGAGAAGATCGAGTCGCGGGGAGGCACGGCGCTCTACGACGCGCTGATCGCCTCCGCCGACCACCTGAAGAGGAACGGCAAGCTGGAGAAGAAGGTGCTGCTGGTGGTGACCGACGGCGAGGACAACCGCAGCCGCGACCCGCTGGAGCAGGCCGTACAGCACGTGGCGGAGAACGGCGGCCCTACCGTCTACGCTATCGGGATCCTGGGCGGCCCCAAGAAACGGCGGGACAAGCGCGCCTTGCAGGCGCTGGCGTCGCAGACCGGGGGCATCGCATTCTTCCCCGACAATCTCGAACAGGTGGATTCTGTCTCCCAGGCCGTGGCCCGCGACATCCGCAACCAGTACACCATCGGCTACAAGCCATCGAACCCGCAGCCGGGCGGCGGATACCGCAGCGTGCGGGTGGCGGCCCAGTCCAAGGGCTACAGGAACCTCCAGGTGCGCACCCGCAGCGGGTATTACGCCACGCAACAGCGCGCGGAGAGCAAGCCGCAGTGAACCGCGCCGGCATCCTGCCGGCGGTCGCGCCTTACTTCACCACGATGTTCACCAGCTTGCCCGGCACCACGATGGCTTTCACCACCTGCTTGCCGTCGAGCGCGGCCCGGACCTTTTCCTCCGCCAGCGCCAGTTGGCGGACCGTCTCGTCGGGACTATCGGCGGCGACCGTGAGCCGGGCCCGCAGCTTGCCGTTCACCTGCACCGCGATCTCGACCTCGTCCTCTTTGGCCAGGGCGCGGTCGAACTGCGGCCAGGGCGCGCGCAGCAGGCTCGACTTCTCTCCCAACACTTCCCAGAGCTCGTGCGCCAGGTAGGGCGCGAAGGGCGCCAGCAGCAGCACCAGCGCGCGCTGGAGCTCGCGCAGCCGCTCCGGCGGGACGCCGCCCGCGGCAATCTGCTCCTCGGCGCCGTAAAGTTCGTTCACCAGCTCCATGATGGCGGCGATAGAAGTATTGAAGTGCCAGCGGCCCTCGAAGTCGTGGCTCACCCGTTTGATGGTCTGGTGCAGCTTGCGCTCCAGCGCGCGAGCTGCCCCCGTGGCGGACTGTGTGGACGCGGGCGACTCGCCCGCGCGGGTACGGGCGCGGTCGCCCGTACCTGCATTTCCATGCTTCATCACGAAGCGATAGGCGCGCGATAGGAAGCGGCTCACGCCCTCGACGCCCGCCTCCTGCCAGTCCAGGTCGCGGTCGGGCGGCGAGGCGAACAGGCAGTACATGCGGGTGGCGTCGGCGCCGTAGCGCGCGATCATCTCGTCGGGCGAGACCACGTTGCCCAGGTTCTTCGACATCTTGGCCCCGTCCTTGATCACCATTCCCTGGGTGAACAGCCGCTCCACCGGCTCCGCGTTCTTCACCAGGCCCATGTCGCGCATGACCTTGGTCCAGAAGCGGGAATAGATCAGGTGGAGGATGGCGTGCTCCACCCCGCCGATGTACTGGTCGATGGTGAACCAGTAGGCGACGGCGGCGGGATCGAAGGGCGCCGAAGTGTTCTGCGCGCTGGTATAGCGGTAGAAGTACCAGGAGGAGTCCACAAAGGTGTCCATGGTGTCGGTCTCGCGGCGGGCCGCGCCTCCGCACTTCGGACACTTGGTGTTCACCCAGTCTTCGAGGCGCGCCAAAGGCGAGCCGCCCTCGAGCGTGATCTCCACGTTCTCCGGGAGCACCACCGGCAGGTCTTTCTCCGGCACGGGCACGATGCCGCACTTCCCACAATAGAGCATGGGGATGGGCGTGCCCCAGTAGCGCTGCCGGCTGATGCCCCAGTCCTTGAGGCGATACGTGACCGTTCCCTTGCCGAATCCCTTCTGCTCGGCGCGTTCGGTCATGCGCGCAATGGCTAGGGCGTTCGCCAGCCCGGTGAACTCGCCGGAGTTCACCAGCACGCTGTCCATGGAGGTGTAGGGCAGCCCTTGCGCGTCGCCCTTCTCGGCTTCGGGGCCGCGCGGCTCAATGACGGTGCGGACCTCCAGCCCGTACTTCCTGGCGAACTCGTAATCGCGCTCGTCGTGCGCCGGCACGGACATGATGGCTCCCGTGCCGTACTCCATCACCACGTAGTTCGCTACCCAGATCGGCACCCGCTCGCCGTTGAAAGGATTGATGGCAAAGCGGCCGGTCGCGACGCCGTGCTTTTCCACCTGGCCGATGTCGCCCTGCTCGCGCGCCTTGCGCTGCTCTTCCACCAGCTTCTCGACGGTGGCGCGCAGCTTCGCGTCCTTCGCGGTGAACTCCGCCACCAGGGGATGCTCGGGCGCGAGTTGCACCGAGGTAGCGCCGAAGATGGTGTCGATGCGTGTCGTGAAGACGGGGATGGCCGGGCCGCCCTCGAGGGCAAACTCCACCGTCGCGCCCTCGCTGCGCCCGATCCAGTTGCGCTGCATCACGCGCACCTTCTCCGGCCACTCCGGCAGCGCCTCGAGGCCCGCCAGCAACTCCTCGGCATACTGCGTGGTGCGCAGGAACCACTGCTCCAGTTCGCGCTGCTCGACCTTGGTCTCTTCGTGCCGCCAGCAGCAGCCGTCCACCACCTGCTCGTTGGCCAGCACGGTGGCGCACTCCGGGCACCAGTTCACCCGGCTCTTCTTGCGGTAGGCCAGGCCGCGCTCATAGAACTTGAGGAAGAACCACTGGTTCCAGCGGTAGTACTCGGGCTGGCAGCTGGCCACCTCGGTGGACCAGTCGTAGGCGAAGCCCAGGCGCTTCATCTGCGCCTTCATGTGCGCGATGTTGTTCAGCGTCCACTGCCGGGGATGGACCTTGGCCTTGATGGCGGCGTTCTCCGCCGGCAGGCCGAAGGCGTCCCAGCCCATGGGGTGCAGGACGTTGTAGCCGCGCATCCACATCTGCCGCGCCAGCGCGTCTCCGATGGAGTAGTTGCGCACGTGCCCCATGTGCAGCACGCCGGAAGGATAAGGCAGCATCTCCAGCACGTAATACTTCTTGCGCGCGGAGGTGGAGGGCTCGGCGGCATAGAGTTCCGCATCCGCCGCCCAACGCGCCGCCCACTTCTCCTCGATGGGCTGCGGAGCGTAGCGCTCCGGCTTTGCTTCCCCTTCCGGCTTGGTCGGCTCTTGCGCCATCTTCCAGACTTTACCCGACTTTCTTCCGTTTCTCTCTGTGTCTCTGTGTCTCTGTGGCGGGTTTCTCTTCCACCAAGCTCCTCAACATCTCCACGTTCCTGCGGTCGTCGCCGGGCTGGTCGATGGGCGTCTCGGCGATGAAGGCGGCGTGGGCCAGGCGCGGGTCGTTCAACAGGCGGCGGAAGGGAGCGGCCCCGATGGTTCCCTCGCCGATGTGCTGGTGACGGTCCAGGCGGGAGCCGCGCTCCGCCTTGGCGTCATTGCAGTGCCACACCGCCACATTCTTCAGGCCGATGGTCGCCTCGGCTAGGCGCAGCGTCTGCTCCAGTCCCTCGCGAGTCACAATGTCGTAGCCGGCCACGTACGTGTGGCAGGTATCGAGGCAGGCAGCCACCGGCAGCACGCTGCGCAGCCGCTCGACCACTTCCGCCACGTGCTCGAACGAGCTCCCCAGGGAATGCTCCGCGCCGGCCGTGTTCTCGATCAACAGGGTCAAGCCGGCCGGATCCAGCCCGTCCACGGCGCGGGCGACGCCCTGGGCCAGGCGCTGCAACCCCTCCTCGCGGCTCGAGCCACGGAACGACCCGGGATGCAGCACCACGAACTCCGCCCCCAGGGCCAGGGCGCGCTCCACCTCGCCGCGAAATGCTTGCACCGACTTCTCATAGAACCCGGGGTTCCCGCCCGCCAGGTTGATGAGGTAGTTGCAATGGACGACCAGCGGCGCCAGGTCGTGCTGGGCGCGCAGCCGGCGCATCTCCGCGCACTGAGCGTCGGAGAGCCGCCAGGGTTGCCACTGGCGCGGGCTGGAGGAGAAGACCTGGAAGCTGCTGCAGCCCAAACGGTAGGCGCGCTCCGCCGCTGTCTCCACGCCCCCGGAGGTCGAAGTGTGGATGCCGATGCGCCGCCCGGCGGGCGGCCGCGCCGCGGGCGCGGGCAGGGTCTCGAGGTCCTGTTCCTGAGCGATGGAGCGAGGCATAGCTGGCTGAAGCAAAGCCTGACGAAAGTTCCGATTCTAGCATGCGATAATTCTCCGCCCGGTCGCGCGCTTGCGGCCCGGGAGGAGGAACCTGTGACTTTTCCGCGCCCCTTGCTCGTTCTGCTTGCCATCGCCATTCTCGTCGTGTTCGCCGCCTTCGCCTCGCCCGGCAAGGCCCCGGGCCGCCGCTACATCGAGCCCCGCTTGTCCTCGGACGCAACCGCGCTCCCGTTTTCCGGGGCGGTCCTGGTGGGCGACACGCTGTATCTCTCGGGCAACATCGGCCTGGAGCCCGGCAACAAGGTGCCCGCCGAAGCCGCCACCGAAGCCCGGCTGCTGATGGAGTCCTTCGAGAAACGTCTGGCCGCCGCGGGCATGACCATGGACGACCTGGTCTACGTCACCGTCTATTCCACCGACGTCAGCGACTACGCCGCCTTCAACGCGGAATACCGCAAGCACTTCCGCCGCGAGTTTCCCCCGCGGGCCTACATCGGCGCCGGCAAGCTCCTGTTCGGGGCGCGCTGGGAGATGCAAGCCATCGCCGTCCGCCGCCAACCTTGACGAACCTATCGAAAGTTTCAGTCCAGATAGACAAAACACCCGGCCCCGCGGCCCTTTGCCTCTGCGCTCCCGCAACGGTTACACTGTTGCCCCCGAGGTAACGCGATGCTGATCGTGATGCAGGCGCACGCCACCGAAGAGCAGGTGAAAGCGGTGTGTGCGCGCATCGAGTCGCTGGGCTACCGCGCGCACGCCATCCCCGGCGCGCAGCGCACCGCCATCGGCATCACCGGCAACCAGGGCGAGGTCGAGGCCGGCGGCCTGGAGGAGATGCCGGGGGTCGGCGAAGTCATCCGGGTCAGCAAGCCCTACAAGCTGGTCAGCCGCGACCTCAAGGAAGAAGACACCGTCCTCCGCTTCGCGGGCAGCTCCGCCACCATCGGCGGTCGCGACCTGGCCGTGATGGCCGGGCCGTGCGCCATCGAGAGCCGCGAGCAGGCGATGGCGGTGGCCGAACGCGTGCATCGCGCCGGGGCGCAGTTCTTCCGCGGCGGCGCCTACAAGCCCCGCACCTCGCCCTACTCCTTCCAGGGACTGGGCGAGGAAGGCCTGAAGATCATGGCCGAGGTGCGGGAGCGCTTCGGCCTGCTGGTGGTGACCGAGGCGGTGGACAACGAATCGCTCGACCTGGTGGAGAAATACGCCGACATCATCCAGATCGGCGCCCGCAACATGCAGAACTTCTCCCTGCTGAAGCGCGTGGGACGCGCCCGCAAGCCGGTGCTTTTGAAGCGCGGCATGTCGGCCACCCTGGAAGAGTTTCTGATGGCCGCCGAGTACATCATGAGCGAGGGCAACTACGAGGTGGTGCTGTGCGAGCGCGGGGTGCGCACCTTCGCCGACCACACCCGCAACACCTTGGACCTGAGCGTCGTGCCGGCGGTGGACCGCTTGAGCCATCTGCCCATCGTGGTGGACCCCAGCCACGGCACCGGCAAGCGAAACAAGGTTCTGCCCATGTCGCGCGCGGCGGTGGCGGTGGGCGCCGACGGCCTGCTGGTGGAGGTCCACAACGATCCCGACCGCGCCCTCTCCGACGGCATGCAATCGCTCTTCCCCGACCAATTCGACGAGTTGATGGCGGAAGTCCGCCAGATCGCGGCGGTCCTGCACCGTAACCTGCCTATGGCCGGTGCGCAAGCCCAGCCGGCTGCCAGTCGCGGGTAGAATCATCTGCCATCGGATGATCGGGCCATCGGGTGATGGAGCAAGCCGTTCTTTGGCCTTCCCTTGCGAATCCCTGGATCGCACATGTCGACGATGAGCTGCTCCGCGCGTTTCCTCCTCGCGATAGCGTTGCTGCTGCTGGCCGCCGCCTGCCGCCAGGAGAACCTTCCCGACTATCCGCCGGCCTATCGCGAGTACGCCTACGTCACCAACGGCAAGAGTGACACGGTGACAGTGGTGAACCTGCTGACCTTCAAGCCGGAGAAGACCATCGCCGTGGGGCGCAATCCCACCGGCGTAGCCGCCAATCCGAAGAAAAACGAGATCTACGTGGCCAATACCGGGTCGAACAACGTCAGCGTCATCGACGCGGAGCGCAACACGGTGGTGGCCACGCTGGGCGTGCACGGCGCGCCCTACTTCATCGACGTCTCCGCCGACGGCCGGCGCGCGGTCGTGGCGAATTCCGCCTCCAACAATGTCTCCGTGCTCGATCTGGACCGGCGCGCGGTCCTGGCCAGCATCGCGGTGGGGGCCAAGCCGGGCCTGGCGCGGTTCGCCCCGGACGGAAAGACCATCGTGGTCTCCAACCGCGGCGATGATTCGGTCTCGCTGCTCGATGCCCAAGGCCTTTCCCTGCGCGCTACCCTCGCCGCCTGCGGCGCGCCCGAGGACATCGCCATCCTGCCCGATTCCAGCAAGGCCTTCGTGGCCTGCACCGGCTCCAGCCAGGTGGCGGCCATCGACCTCAAGAATGACCGGCTCCTCGCCCTGCTCGACGTGGGCAAGACGCCCATCCACCTGGCGCTCAAGCCCGACGGCGGCGAGCTCATCGTGAGCAACTTCGACGCCAGCAGCATCTCCATCATCGAGACCACCACCAACGAGGTGGACGGCACCTATCTCATCGGCAACCAGCCGGCGCGCAGCACCGTCACCTCCGACGGCTCGCTCGCCTACGTCACCAGTTTCGCGGACGACAGCCTCGTCATCTTCAGCCTGGACACTCGCCGGCTGGTGACCGTGCTGCACGTGGGCGACGGCCCCGACGCCCTCGCCCTCTCCCCTACCGAAGAGTTCCTGCTGACCGTGGACGCGAAGGCCGGCGACCTCGCCCTGGTGCGCCGCTTCACCCGCAAGGGCAACCCCGTCTGGGCGCTCATCACCATGATCCCCGTGGGCAGCCAGCCCAACCAGATCGTGGTCAAGAACTTCATACTCAAGAAGCCCCCGGTGAAGTAGCGGCGAGTGGCGGCGCTGCTGGTATCCTGACCCCAATGGACATCCAGGAAAACGTGCCGCTGGCCCCGCTGACCACCTTCCAGGTGGGCGGGCCGGCGCGCTTCTTTGTCGAAGCCCAGTCGGAGGCCGACGTGCGCGCTGCGGTGGAGCACGCCGGCTCGCGCAGCATCCCGCTTTTCGTGCTGGGCGGCGGCAGCAACCTGGTGGTCGCCGACTCCGGCTTCCCCGGCCTGGTGCTGCGCATAGGACTGATGGGCGTCGAAGAGCGCCGCCAGAAAGGTAAGGTCCTCTTCGAAGTGGCCGCGGGCGAGGAGTGGGACTCCTTCGTCGCCCGCGCCGTGGCCGGTGAGTGCGCCGGCCTGGAGTGCCTGAGCGGCATCCCGGGCACGGTGGGCGGCACTCCGGTGCAGAACGTCGGCGCCTACGGACAGGAAGTGAAGGACACCATCATCTCGGTGCGGGCGCTCGAGCTGGGAACGGGAGAGGTGCGCGAGCTCTCCCCTGAGGAATGTGGTTTCCGCTATCGCAGCACCATGTTCAATACCACCGGCCGCGGACGCTACATCGTGCTGCGCGTGACCTTCCTGCTTGCCTCCGGCGGCAAGCCGCACCTCGCCTACGCCGATCTGAAGAGCTACTTCGCCGGACGCAAGGACCCGGCCACACTCTCCGAGACGCGCGAGGCCGTGCGGCGCATCCGCCTTAAGAAGGCCATGCTCATCGTCCCCGGCGACGAAGACTGCCGCAGCGCCGGCTCGTTCTTCAAGAATCCGGTGGTCAGCCAGGAGAAGTGCGCGGAGCTGGAGGCCGTCGCCGCCCGCCTGGGCCAGACCCTGCCCAAGTGGCCCGCCGAGGGCAATCGGGTGAAGATCCCTGCCGCCTGGCTGGTGGAACAGGCGGGCTTCCCCAAGGGATTCACGCGGGGGCCGGTGGGCATCTCGCGCAAGCACGCGCTGGCCATCGTGAACCACGGCGCCGCCCGCGCCGCCGACATCGTCGCTCTCAAGGACGAGGTGCAGAAGAAGGTCATCGGGGAATTCGGCATCCAGCTCGTCCCCGAACCGGTCTTCGTGGGGTTCGAAGCAACCGCGTGAACCACAAGGAAAAAGTAAAAAGGTAAAAGGGAAAAACGCGGTTTCTGTCTACGTTCCTTCTTCCTTCTTCCTTTTTCCTTTTTACTTTCCCTTCTCACTTCCTCTTCCCGAACGGGTGCTCGAAGCTGAGGTAGAGGAATATCCCCTTCTCCCCGCGGCTGGGCCCCAAGCCGATGGGGACGGCGATCCCGGGGACGATCTGCAGGCCGCTCTTGAAGTTGTGGGCCCAGCGGATGCCAGGATTCAGCAACAGAGTGTTCTGGCGCGCCGTCTGCCCCGGCGTCACTACGGCCTCCGAGCTCGTCCACACCGTTTCCAGCATGCCGTTGAAGCGCGGGTGGATGCGCCAGATGAAGCTTTGGCCCAGGTTGTAGCCGTAGGTCGCCGCCCGGTCGCCGGCCGGGTTGCGGGTGGTGGGTACGATGGTCGTGCCCGCGTTCCAGTGGGTCACCAGCTTCTTATGGACCACCACGCTGAGCGGCAGATTGATCTGCACGCCCGGCCCGCCGAAACCGCGGCCGCGGCGATGGTCGCCCGTGGGCACAAGCACGCTCAGCCGCGGCGAGAAGGCTACCTTCGAGCTCCCGCTCCCCACCAACTGGTACCGGTAGTTGAGCGCCACGTCTCCCATGCCGGCCCCGGAGGAGCCTCCCGGTTCCGCCACCAGGATGGTGTAGCTGAGCTGGTGCCGCGGACGCGGGTTCACCGGCCACTCCTGGGTGAAGGTGTAGGCCCAGGTGCGGCTTGGCCACAAGCGCGTGAAGGCGCTGATGTGCTGCACCACGCCTGCTTCCTGGTTGTAGGCCTCTTCGATGAGGAAGCTGTTGTCCTGGATGCCGGGAGGTGGAGGAGGAGCGGGGCTATCAGTCTGGGCTAAGGCTTCAGGCAGCCGCCCAGCCAGGCTTGCCAGCAGCACGACGCACAACCGGAGGAGGATTGGCATAACCTGCATTAATATACATTACTTAACCGGGGTTAAGTCCAGTGGCGCTGCGCTCGGCTTATTCTGCTTCCGGGCGGAAGTAGGGCAGGCGCATCAGGAGCGCGACCGCCAATCCAACGGCAAATCCCAGCACAAAATCGGAGCCCAGGCAGACTCCGGCGGTGACCAGCATGGGCAGGGCGTCGCTGCGGGCCCGCTGGTCGCGGCACACCAGCGCCAGTTCCACGCCGCTCACGCCCAGCATCACCCCCAGCACGCTGTGGGGAAACAAGCGGCACAGCGTCATCAGCGAGGCGCCGAACAGGACCGCCACCAGCATCTTCGCCGTGCCCAGGAAGAGCACGGAGCCGTTGGTGCGCGCCCCGAAGCGGTACTGGCCGGCGAGGCCGCCGGCGCCGTGGCACATGGGCATGGCGCCGAACCAGGCGCCCACCAGGTTCATCGCGCCCACGGAGACCGCGACCCGCCGCGGCTCCGCCGCGCGCGTGGGGAACAGGTCGGCGGAAAGCGCGCACACCGCGATCACCGAGTTCAGGATGGTCAGAGGGATCTGGGGCAGCGCGGCGCGAGGGAACGAGGTCACAAAGTCGTTCCACGAGGGCGGCTGCAGGTGGGGGAAGGTCAATCCCAGCTCGAGTCCGGCGCCGACTCCCGGGTTCTTCCAAACAGCGATGGCCAGCCCGGCGCAGAAGAGGGTGAGCGCCGCCGGCACCTTGCGGAACCAGCCGCTGGCGAAAACGATGCCCGCCGCCACCAGCGCCGTCAGGAAACTATCGGGCGCGAACCAGGTGTGGGTGGAGCTGATGAGCTCCAGGCCCTTCACCACCAGGGAAAGGCCGAGGGCAAGCTGCAGCCCGCGCACCACGCTGCGGGGGATGGCGCGGTTCACCCAGCCGATCAGTCCGGTCACGCCCAGCAGCAGCACCACCAGGCTGACGCCGGCTCCCGCGGCGACGATCTCGGACGCGGACATCCCCTGGGTCAGGGCGATGGCGGCGATGGCCTTCATGGGCTGCACCGCCATGGGGATGCTGAAGGTCATCCCGGTGATCACGTTGAAGAGCCCGGCAAAGAACATGGCGGCGGAAAAATCCAGGCCGTTCTGCGCCGACATGGCCACCAGCAGCGGCAGGAAGGTGCCCAGGTCGCCCAGCGACCCGGCGATCTCATGACGGTCGAGGCGGGCGTAGTGCAGGATGCCGCGCAGGCCGCGCGGGGGTTCCGGCGTGCCCGTGGACGCAGGGGCCTCCTCGGGCGGGGCGACTCCAGAAACCGGGCTCGCATCTAACGTCATCGTGGCGAATTTTCCCGGGTCCGCTCCTGGACCACCCGGAAGCAGTACATTAATACTTTTGAGACGAAGGGTGTCAGATAGTGCACATCTTTTCGTTAGAATCAGTGTTTACTTCTAGACGGAGACTCTCGTGAAACTGCCTGCACAGAAGTGGCTTTGGGTGGGAGGCGCAGCGCTGGCGGTGGTACTGTTCGCCGCCTTCGGCCTGAGCCGCAAGCCCGCAGTGCAATACTTCACCACTCCGGTGGGGCATGGCGACATCCGCGACGTGGTCGAGGCTACGGGCACCATCAACGCCGTCACCACGGTGCAAGTAGGCTCCCAGGTCTCGGGCACCATCTTCAAGCTCTCCGCCGACTTCAACTCCCGTGTGAAGAAAGGCCAGGTCATCGCGGAGATCGATCCTTCCATCTTCCAGGGCAACGTGCTGCAGGCGCGGGCGGACCTGGAGAACGCGCGCGCCAACCTGGCGGCGGCCCGGGCCAACCTGGAAAAGGCCAAGGCCAGCGCGGTCCAGACCAGGGCGGATTTTGAGCGCAACCTGGCCCTGGCCAAGGAAGGGGTGACCAGCCAGCAGCAACTCGACTTGGCGCGCGCCACCTCGGAATCGGCCGATGCGTCCGTAGACGCTCAGCAGGCCACCATCACCCAGGCCCAGGCGCAGGCTTCGCAGCGGGCGGCGGCGCTGCAGGTGGCGCAGACCAACCTCAGCCACACCATCATCAAGGCCCCCATCGACGGCGTGGTGGTGGCCCGCACCGTGGACGTGGGCCAGACGGTGGCCGCCTCGCTGCAGGCGCCCACCCTGTTCACCATCGCCCAGGACCTCACCAAGATGCAGGTCTATACCAAGACCGACGAGAGCGACGTGGGGCAGATCCGGCCCGGCCAGAAGGTCACCTTCAAGGTGGACGCCTTCCCCAGGGACTCCTTCGAGGGGCGGGTGTCGCAGGTGCGGATGAACGCCACCACCGTGCAAAACGTAGTCACCTACGACACCGTCATCGATTTCGACAACCCGGAGACCAAGCTCTTCCCCGGCATGACCGCCTACGTCAGCATCCCGGTGGCTGCGGTGCAGAACGTGGTGAAGATTCCCAACGGCGCGCTGCGCTTCAAGCCGGACATGAAGCTGGAGGAGGTCCGGGCGCTCTACGCCCAGTACGGCATTGAGAGCGGGCGCGGCGGGCGCACAGAAGGAAGCGAAAGAAGCGAGAGAAGCGAGAACGGCGAGAGCGGCGGCGGCGGCCGCGTGATGGCGGCCAGCCCCCGCCGGCAGGGAGGCCAGCCCGGCGGCGGGGCCGACCGTCCTCCGGCGCGCGAGCGCCGCCTGGACATGGCCGTGGTATGGAAGCTCAAGCCCGATAACACCCTGGAGCCGGTCCAGGTGCGCACCGGCATCACCGACCGCACCTTCACCCAGATGGTGCAGGCGCTCCACGGAGACCTGAAAGACGGCGACCTGCTGGTGACAGGGTCGAACGTGAGCCGCGGGCCGAGCGCCCCGGGCATGGGGCCGGGAGGCCAGCAGCGCCGCTAGCTTTCGCGCGGAGCCGAATCCCTTGGCAGCATCGCCACAAATCGAAGCCGGGCCTGGCGCCACGCCGCCCGAGCAGGCCGTCCTGCGCGTGGAGGACGTCCACAAGTACTACGAGCTGGGAGAGACGCGGGTGCACGCCTTGCGGGGCGTGAGCCTGGAGGTGGCGCGGGGCGAGTTCGTGGCGCTGATGGGCGCGAGCGGCAGCGGCAAGTCCACCTTCATGAACATCCTGGGCTGCCTAGACAAGCCCTCGAGCGGGCGCTACTGGCTGGAGGGCACGGACGTCTCCGGGCTCAGCAAGAAGGAGCTGGCGGCCATCCGCAACCGCAGGATCGGATTCGTCTTCCAGGGATTCAACCTGCTGTCGCGCACCACGGCGCTGGAGAACACCGAGTTGCCCACTTTCTACGCCCACATCGACAAGCAGGAAGCGGATGCGCGGGCGCTGGCGGCGCTGGAGATGGTGGGCCTGGCCGACCGCGCCGGCCACTTCCCTTCGCAGCTCTCCGGCGGCCAGCAGCAACGGGTGGCCATCGCCCGCGCCCTGGTGAACCGTCCCGCCATCCTGCTGGCGGACGAGCCCACCGGCAACCTGGACAGCCGCACCGCGGTGGAGATCATGGAGATCCTGCAACGGCTGAATGAAGAGCGCGGGCTGACTATCGTGCTGGTGACCCACGAGCACGACATCGCGCAGTTCGCCCGGCGCTCCGTCATCTTCCGCGATGGCCGCATCAAGCGCGACGAAGCGACGCCCGACGCCCTGCGTGCCAGCGACGTCCTGAAAACGCTGCCCACCCTGGAGGACTGAGGAGGACGCATGGAACTGATGGCCGTAGTGCGGATCGCGATGCGGGCGCTGGCGCGCAACAAGATGCGCTCCATCCTGACCATGCTGGGCATCATCATCGGCGTGGGCGCGGTCATCGCCATGGTGGGGCTGGGCCAGGGCGCGCAGCAACAGGTGCAGTCGCAGATCGCCGCCATGGGCTCCAACATGCTCTTCGTGGGCAGCGGCACGGTGAACCGCAGCGGCATGCGCATGGGCTGGGGCGCCACCAAGACCCTGGTCTATGACGATATGACCGCCATCCTCCGCGAGTGCCCGGCGGTGGTGGCCGCGGCTCCCGGCTCCATGACCGCCGCCCAGGTGGTCTTCGAGAACGATAACTGGAGCACGCGGGTCACCGGCACCGAACCCCAGTACTTCGACATCCGCAACTGGCCCATGCAATCGGGCGCGGCGTTCACCCAGGCGGACGTGCAGGCGGCCGCCAACGTGGCCATCATCGGGGAAACCGTGCGCAAGAACCTGTTTGGCGCCACCGAGGCCGTGGGCCAGACCATACGCATCAAGAGCGTCCCCTTCCACGTGGTGGGCGTGCTCGCCCCCAAGGGACAGTCGGCGGCCATGGGCGACGACCAGGACGACACCATCCTCATCCCCATCACCACCCTGCAGAAGAAGATGACGGGCGAGACTTGGCTGCGCTGGATCATGGTCTCGGCCATCTCGCGCGACGGAAGTTATGCCGCCCAGCAGCAGATCACCGGGCTGCTGCGCGACCGCCACCGCATCCGTCCCGGCACCGACGACGACTTCATGGTCCGCAACCTGGCCGACGTGGCCGACCTCGCCGACCAGGCCAGCCGCGTCTTCACCCTGTTGCTGGCCTCCATCGCCAGCGTCTCGCTGCTGGTGGGCGGCATCGGCATCATGAACATCATGCTGGTCTCGGTGACCGAGCGCACCCGCGAGATCGGCATCCGCATGGCCATCGGCGCCACCGAAGCCGACGTGCAGCGCCAGTTCCTCATCGAAGCCGTGGTCCTGAGCATGATCGGCGGCGCCATCGGCATCGCCGTCGGCGTGGGCAGTTCCCTGCTCATTACCAACGTGCTGGGCTGGCCGGTGCTGGTCTCGCCCTTGTCCATCGTGGTCGCGGTGGTGTTCTCCGCCGCGGTGGGCATCTTCTTCGGCTTCTACCCCGCGCGCAAAGCCGCCAGCCTCGACCCTATCGAGGCGCTGCGCTACGAGTAGTTTTCTCTAGGGACTTCCCGGCAGCATCCGCGCCAGCGCGCGGTCGCACGCGGGCGACATCTTTTCCGCGACCTGGGCGAGGTACAGCGCCGCCACCGCGCCGGTGAAGACGTCCATGGTGTAGTGGGCGCGCAGCGCCAGCACCACGACCACCTCAAAGATGGCCACCGCCAGCCCCGCCCAGCGCAGCCACGGACGCCCCAGGCGGCCCAGCTCCACCGCGCCCAGCACGGCGACCGCAGTGTGTCCGGAGAAAAAGAAG
>CBRAFF010000005.1:0-14728 GCA_967755155.1 uncultured bacterium | reverse complement strand
GTCTGCTTCTTGTGGCGGCCCTGCACGTCGGCCTTGCCGCGGATGGTCTCGCGGTAGGGCACCTTGGGCGCCTTCAAGATGACCTCGGTGTGGTAGCGCTTCTTGAGCTTGGAGCAGATGACCTCGATGTGCTGCTGGCCGGTGCCCGCGATGAGGAACTCCTTGGTCTGGGGATCGCGGAAGAAGCGCACCATCATGTCCTCTTCCATCAGCTTGTGGATGCCGTTGGAGAGCTTGTCCTCGTCGGCGCGCGTCTTGGGTTCGATGGCAAAGGTGATGGCGGGCTCGGCAAGCGCGACCGGCGGATACTGGATGGGATGCGTCTTCTCGCCCAGGGTGTCGCCGGTGAGCGTCTCCTTGAGCTTGGCCACGGCGCCGATGTCGCCGGCATGCAATTCGGGGATGGCGGTGGCCGTCTTGCCCTGCATCACCGAGATGTGCGAGAGCTTCTCGCCGGTGCTCTTGGTGAAGTTCTGCACCGCGACCTCGTTCTTCAGCACTCCGGAGAAGACCTTCAGATAGGAGATGCGGCCGGCAAAAGCGTCGGAGACGGTCTTGAAGACGTAGAGGGAGAGCGGCTCGGAGTCAGCCACCTTGCGGGTGGCAGGCTCGCCGTTCGCGCCTGGCGCCGACTCGACCGCAGGACGGTCGCTGGCCGCGGGCAGGAAGTCGGCGGCAAACTCGAGGATGCGGTCGCTGCCTATGTTGCCCAGGCCCGAGGCGTAGAGCACGGGGAAGATGCGGCGCTGGGCCACCGCTTCCCGCAGCCCGGGGATGAGGTGCTCCTCAGGGATGGTGCCCTTGTCGAAGAACTCTTCCATCAGGGCGTCGTTGCCCTCGGCGATCAGCTCCACCAGCTTTTCGTGCCCGGCCTTGGCGGCCTCGGCCAGGTCGGCGGGGATCTCGCCTTCCTTGCCCTTGCCGTTTCCGCCCAACTCGTAGGTGTAGGCCTTCATGCGCACCAGGTCCACGACGCCGGTGAAGCTCTTCTCCTGTCCGATGGGGAGCTGCACGGGGATGACGGAGCGGCCGAAGGCGGCGGTGAGCGAATCGAGGGTGCGGCCGGCGTCGGCGCGCTCGCGATCCATGCGGCTGGCGACGATGGCGCGGGGCAGCTCGAACTCCTCGGCGAAGCCCCACACGCGGTCGGTGACCACCTCGACGCCGGCGACGCCATCCACTACCACCAGCACGGCTTCGGCCGCCACCATGCAGGTCTTGGCCTCGTGCACGAACATGCTGAAACCCGGGGTGTCGATGAGGTTGAGCTTGGTCTTGCCCCACTCGGCGTAGGCCACGCCGGCGGAGAGCGTCATGGCGCGCGCAATCTCTTCTTCATCGTGGTCGGTGACGGTGGAGCCTTCATCCACCCGGCCCAGCCGCTGCGTGGCCCCGGCGGTATAGAGCATCGCCGAAACCAGCGAGGTCTTGCCGGCATGGCCATGCCCGACCACCACCAGATTCCGGATATTCGCGCCTTCGTAGACCTTCACTGGTTGGCTCCCGGTTTCAGAGGGGCGACTGCACCATGAGCGGCGCAGGATAGAGCTTGAAACCGAAGATGCTAACACAGCGGAAAATGGAGGGACAACGGCAGCGGCCCCCTGGCCTGTAACCTGTGCGCTTCCGGCGCATCGCTTGGTGAAAGAGAGGGTTTATAATCCTCGCCCGATGCGTCCGCTGATCCGCATTTCGCTGGCGGTGGTTTTCCTGATCACCGCTCTTGCAGAACCGGTCGTGGCCTTGCAGGCCACACACGCCTGCTGCCCGCGCCCGGCTGCCCCGGCCGAGAAGCGCTCTTGCCACGGCCATCAGGGAGCGCCGTCGGCGTCTTTTTCGGCAACCCACTCCGGGCATGGCGAGTGTCCCAACCGGTGCTGCTGCCTGGGCACGGCAGGCCAGACGGCCCGCCCTGAGTCTCCGCGCACCTGGGCAGCGCCGCAGCATCTTTTCGCCAACGCCCGCGCTTTTGAGTTTCAGCCGCTCTCCCAGGCCGAGCTTCCGGCCCCTTCCGGACGCGCTCCTCCCTCCCGCCTCTTCTGCTGACAGTCAAAAACTGATTCGTCACTCGATCCGGGAGGGAATCATGCGTCCGTTCGTCCGCCTGTTGCTTTGTCTATCTGCATTCGCTGTCCTGGCCGCGCCCCGAGCGCGCGCCCACGACAGCGAGCCCATCAACACCGAGTTCGCCGCGCCCTTTGCCTACAAGGCCGGCAACCTGCAATTCGGGTTTCAGTACGCCCACAACCTCCGCTCCTACGACGTGGCGGCCTTCGAATTCGAGTACGGCGTGTGGCGCCGCATGCAGTTCTCCATCAGCGCGCCTCTCACCCGCGCCGAGGATTCGGGCAAGACCTACGTGCGCCCCGGAAACATCGAGGTCGCCTATCGCTACCTGCTGGCGGGCGGGAACGAGCGCCGCTTCGCCCTTTCCATCAACCCGGAGGTCACGCTGCCGGTAGGCGACAAGCGGGTGGCGGAGCGCGCCTTCGAAGTCGGAGGAGCATTGCACCTGGACCTCCATCCCACCGGCCGGCTTTGGACGCATCTGAACCTCGGGTACGAAACGCCTGTGGCCCGCTTTGAGGAAAAAGAAAAGGTCCTCTTCTATCGGGCCGCGGCTATGTACCACGCCACCGACCGTTTCCAGCCGGTGCTGGAACTGGTGGGCAACCACGGCTTCCACGACGGCTCCACGCGGCTGGCGGTGGTTCCGGAGCTCATCTTCTCTCCCAACCACCGCTGGGAGCTCAAGGCCGGGGTTCCGCTGGGCGCCACTCGCTCCACCCCTGACGTGGGCTTCCAGTTTCAGTTAACATGGAAGTTCGGCAATAGGGGGCGGCAGTAGACGCGACCCGGGCCGGCGAGTGAGGTCCAACCATGATTTCCCGCAAGTCGAGTCTTGTACTGGTCATTCTCCTGCTGGCGACCGCGCTGACGGCGCAGGTGGCCACCCGGCGCGCGCTGCGTCCGCCGCCCGGCGCTTCGGTGGCGCTGGTGGTCTTCGAGGACCTGCAGTGCCCGGACTGCGCGCGCGCCGCGCCGCTGCTGGAAGAGGCCGCCCGCGCCTACAAGATCCCCCTGGTGCGCCACGACTTCCCCCTGCCCATGCACAACTGGTCGTTCGACGCCGCCGTCTTGGCCCGCTTCTTCGACACCAAGTCCAAGAAGATGGGAGACGAATTCCGCGACCATATCTTCCGCAACCAGCGCCAGATCACGCGCGAGAACCTGCGGCGCCATGCCGAGCAGTTTGCCGCCGACCGCAAGGTGGACGTCCCCTTCGCGGTCGATCCCCGCGGCGAGCTGGCCAAAAAGGTGAAGGCGGACTACGCCCTGGGCCAGGCCATCAACATCCAGCACACCCCCACCATCTACGTGGTCAACAACAAAGAAACCGGCACGCCCTTCGTGGAAGTGGTGGACCGCACCCAACTCTACGCGCTCATCGACAAGATGAAGCGCGAGGCGGTCCCGGTCTCTTCCACCGCGACCAAGAGCACCCGGAAGTCCACCACTCCCCAATAGTCGTTCTCCAGAAAAAAGGGGCCCGCCTGGCGGCGGGCCCCGAGCCTCCGGGGAGAGGCAATCCCTATTTCGGTGAAGCGCTGTCCTCGTTGGAGCGCGCGCCCTCACCCACCGAGTTCACCGCCGACACCTGGTAGTAGTAGGTGGTGCCGGCTGTCCCGCTGCCGTCGATGAACTTGGTCTCGTTGCCGATGGTAGTGAGCAGCGTCCCCAGGCCGGGAGCGATGCCGCGGTAGATGCGGTAGTTGGTGATGGCGGCGGTACCGCTGTCCTTGGGCGCCGACCAGGTGAGCAGCACTCCGCTCTTCTTACCGAGGGCCTTCAGCCGCTGCGGCGCCGAAGGCGCGGCCGCGAACTGTGGCGTCAGCGAGATCTCGTTGGACTTCGCCCCTTCGCCCACCGAGTTCACCGCCGCGACCCGGTAGAAGTAGGCGGTGCCGTTCGCCACCCCGGTGTCGTCGTAGGCGGTGACGTTGCCCAGGGTAGTGAGCAGCGTCTCCTGCCCGGCGGAAGTCCCGCGATAGACCTTATAGCTGGAGATGGCGGCGCCGCCGTTGGAAGGCGCGCTCCAACTGAGGTGGTTGACGCCGTTGCCGGCCAGGCCGGTGAGCACCGGCGCGCCGGGCACGGTCTTGAAGATCTGGCCGTCGTGCGCCGCGATGAGGCCGAGGCCGGCCGATTGCCGCGCGATGACGGCGATGCGCGTGTGCACGGTGTCGCGCACGTCCGCCGGCGGATTGCTGACGCAGCGGTTGCCGGGCTTCAGGGGATCGTCGATGCAGCCGTCGGCGTAGCCGATGAGCACCCGGCCGAACTTATCCACGGTGACGCCGAAGAAGTCCAGCAGGTTGCGGCAGGGGTTCGAGCCGCCCGAGTTCCAGATGCAGCCCCGCTGCACCGGGTCGTCGGGGGTAACGTTGTAGGTGGTCCAGGTCTGGCCGCCGTCGTAGGTAAAGGCGGCGAACATGTACCAGACCCCGGGGAAGGTGGCCGACTCGTAGCCGCCGGGCTCAGTGGTGCCGATGAAGGCGGCGGCGGCGCGATCTTCGTCACCGACGACCACCACGGGGAAGACGCTGTTCTTGATGCCCATGGGCGCGCCGATATCGGTGACGTTCCAGTTCAGCCCCTTGTCGCGGGAGACGCCGACCTTGGCCGTGCCGCTGCCGTCGGTCCAGGCGAAGTAGACGGTGCCGTTCGGGCCTACGTCCACATAGGGGTCGCTCTTCTGCGGATTGCTATCGGGAACGGTGCGGACCACCCAGCTGAGGCCGTTGTCGGTGGAGACGATCACCCCCTGGCGGCTGTCGCCGTTGGCGTCGCTGCAGTTGGCGTTGGGCAGGTAGACGGTGCCGTCGTGTCCCACGCGCACATGGCCGTGCAGCCCGCCGCAATCCAGCGTGGTGTAGGCGGGGACGCCGGGGCCGAAGACGATGCCGCCGGTCAGGCTGGAACCGCACTGTGCCGAGGCCACGTCTTGCGCGCAATAGAAGACCGAGTTCTTGTAGTTGAAGACGGGATCGACGGAAGACATCCCCGGCGCCCAGGGCCCGCCGCCCACGGTCTGGTGGTCGAAGGTGGCCAGCGGACTGCATCCCACAGGATTCTGGAACCAGCTGGCGCCGTCGTCATCCGTGAAGGCCAGCAGGCTGCAGCCGCCATAGAGCTGCGAAACGAAGGTGCGGCCGGTGCGGAAGTCGGTGTAGAGGATGGGGTCGAGGGTCTCCACCGAGGTGATGGCTGCGCCCACGCTCGTCCACTGCGAGCCGGCGGGCGTGGTGGTGTCATCGAAGACCACGCGGAAGGTTTCGAGGCCCGACTGGTACATGATGTTGCCGCTCTCCCAGTTGGCGCCGATGGTGGGCTCCAGCGACTGCGCGCCCACCTGTACCCCGTTGACGATGGGCGGCTTGTGATTGTCGAAGAGCTTGGCCGTCGCGGGCGGCGCCACCGTCTGCGGCACCAGGTTGAAGGTGATGGTGCCGGCGGCCGCGGTGATGGGCACCACGGTAAGCCAGTTCACGATGACCACGCGGTAGGTCCGGGTCCCGGGATTGGTGAGGATGGCGGTCTCGCTCGCCGAGGCCGAGTTGTCGGTGGTGCTGCTGGCCACGATGTTGTTCTGCTCGTCCACGATGTACAGGTCCATGTCATTGCCGTCGGGCTGGTCCGCCCACTGGATGGTGGCGGCGAGAGTGCCCTTGTGCGTCTGCCAGTAGGTGGCGGGCAGGTTGACGGCCAGCGAGTAGGAATCGCAGAGCGCGGGCGGAGTCACCGCCTGCAGGCAGCCGGCGACGGTGGCGCTGGTCTGCGTGCCGAAGGTGGTGCCGCCGGCGAAGGGGCCCGCCGTGTAGGTGAGGGTTTGCTTGGTGCCGAAGGCATCATCCGCGGGCGTGTTGATGGCGCCGGAGGATGGGGTCGCGGCCCAGGCTGCGCCTGCGGTCCCGAATAACACCAGAGAAATCAGAATCAAATGGAAAGCCCCAATGGCAATCCCGCCCATTCTTCTCATTTCGTTTTCTCTCCTCATTTCTGTAGAACAGCATGCACCAGGGCCCGGGCCGGGGCCGGGTCACCCCGGCCCCTTGCCCAATCGAGAATCAGCGCTGCCGGTTGAAATAAATGTCCCGGGTCAGCGTGGCCGCGTCGGTCCAGAGGACGTACCGCGTCCACACCACTCCGAGCTTTCCATCCGGGAAGAAGTAGCTGCCCATGTAGTCGGCCGGCGCCCCCGTGCGATCGGCCGGCGATACCGGGTGGTCCGGATCGAGGGACAGGAAGTTCCTGGCATCGAGCTTCCCGCCCGCGTTCCAGATGCCGCCGGCGACCAGCCAGGGGAAGGTGTTGTTGGGACGGAAGTAGACGCCGACTCCCAGTTTCTTTCCGTCGGGCGATACCGCCAGCCAGGCGTAGTGGTAGCGCCCGCGAACCGGCGTGATGTCCTGCTGGGTCCAGGTTTTGCCCTGATCCTTGGAGCGGAACAGGAAGAGCCGGTTGGTGTTGGGGATGCCGCCTTCGCCGACGTCGTCCGAGTCCACGTAGAGCACCCATACCGTGCCGTCCGGCGCCACCTGGATGGAGGGGTAGCTTTGGGTGCCGTCGCCGTCGTTATAGGTGCCCATGTTGTAACGCTGCCAGCTCTGGCCGTCGTCGGTGCTCACGTAGGAGTACAGGAGCCCGGCGTCGTTGGTGCAGGCCGCGTAGACCAGCTTGGAGCCGGCCCTGTGATCGGCTGCCGGCCGGCACCAGCCCGAGTCAGGCAGCATCTTCCCTTCGACATCCCAGGTGAGTCCGCCGTCATAGGAGGGATGCACCCTGTACCGGCCGCCGTCGACCGCCTTGGTGGCGTCGTTGCTGAAGTAGAAGACGTGCCCGTCTCCGTGCGCGGTGATCCAGGGACGGTCGTCGGCCTCAGGCGAGGGCACGATCGGCCGGGTGAAGTCGAAGAACACCTGTCCGAGGCCGTTCGACGTCCAGCGGGTGATGGTGATGTCGGCCAGGTAGGTGTCGACGAAGTAGATGTGTCCTGCGTCGTCGAGGGTGAGGTCGCCCTCATCGCCCGGCTGCTGGTCCTCCAGGCTGAGCATGGTAAGTCCGGGCGCATTCCCCCAAGTCTGGCCCTTGTCCACGGACCACCACATCCAAGACATGCTGCGCAGGCCGTCGGGCGAGTTCGGGTCAGGGGAGATGGCCAGCTCGATGTTCTCCTTGTGGGCGGTAGCAAACGCGTTCCCGTATTTGTCCACCAGCAGCGTGGGTTCGTAGCCGTGACCGTTCTCCGGAGTCACCCGCACGGGAGCGCTCCATTTCTTGCCTGCTCCCGACAGGAAGACGGGCGGGGGCGTGCCCCCGGCCGTGGTGGTGACCGTGAGGGTGGCACTGTAGGGCTGCGGGGTTGTGTTCGCGAAGCCGCAGACTTGGACTTTGTAGTTGCCGGCGGCCAGGTTGCTGGCGCTCACCGTCTCCTGCGGATTGCCGCCGTCGCTGGAATCGATCGCCTGCCCGTTCGGACCGACCAGGGTCAGGATCAGGTCGTTGGTCGTGATGTCGCCCGAAGCGGGCGTCCAGCTGATCTGGAAGGTGAAGGCGGCGTTCACCACGTCGTACGTCCCCGGCGCGACGTTCAGGGTGACGACGTGCTCGTCGACCGGCGAAGGAGAGAGCGGCGCGCAGGCGCTGGCGGGGTTCGCACCCACGCCCGCGGTGCCGCTCCAGCTATCGGTGACCGTTTGCCCGCTGGTGGCGGGTACCGTGACGCTGCTGGTCGGCGGCGTGGACGGCGAAAGGGATGCTGTGAATGTGAGCACGGCAAGTGCTATCAGGATGCGAAGACGCGGTCGCCTGGTCATGGTGACTCCTTAGCGAATCGAAGTTTGAATTCCGTCGTGCGATCGGATTGCTGCGCCGGGAATGGGATCGAGCTGCTCACGTTCACTGCTCCCAGAAGGTGATGAAGAAGCGCGTCACGTCCACGGCGTAGGCGCCGCGGGTGACGTGCGTCAGCGGCTTGAACTGCGCTTGCGTGCCGGTGAGGCCGGTGGTGAGGAAGGGCTGCATGATGTTCAGGTCCAGGGCCAACTGGACATAGCCCTCCATCCCGGCGGGGATCTGCGCGGCGTCCGCGATGGGGATGCGGTCGCCGTTTGCCAGCAGTACGGTGACGGGCTGCCCGTTGAGCGCCAGCGCCTGTTCTTCCAATCCCAGCGCCTGCACCAGGGCAAAGGCCTGGTCCACGCGGCGGACGAAGTTCTTGGGCGCGAACTGCCCCGGCGCGGCCGGAAGCATGACGCCGCGGAAGCGATGGAACAGGTCGCGGACCGCGGCGCCGCGCGCGGCCACCGCTTCGGCGAACGGCGCCTGACTCAGGCTGACGTCCGCGAACGTGCTCGACCCGCTGGTGGGAAGGAACTGGCGGATGCCGGCGCCCATCACCAGGAAGTCGGCGAGCTCGATGCGCGCCAGCTTGTCATTGGGCCGGAAGCGCTTGTCGGATTCCCCGTCCACCAGCCGCTCGCTCACCGCGATCTGGATGGAATCCTCGTTCGGATCTCCCGCAATGTCCTTGAGGCCGGTGTAGCCCAACGACTGGCGGAACTTGATGACGCCAGGAACCGTCTCCGGCAGCGCAGCGCCCATGGTGGGGTTCTGAGCCGCGCCGCGCAGCCCGCGCAATTCCACGGTCCACTCGCCGGCCATGGGCGAGGGAACGACCACCGCCCGGTCGGTGACCAGCGGGGGCGGCAGGATGAGCGGCACGCCCGAACTGGATTCGGTGCCGTCGGGCGCGATCACCACCAGATTGATGGTGTTGCCGGTCTCGCCTTCCAGTCCCGTGACCTCGACCTTTACTTCCAGTTGCGCCAGACCCTCCGGCACGGTGAAGGGATAGCGGTTCCGGGTCGGCGACATCTCCGGCAGCGTGTGGTAGTCGATGGTGAAGGCCGTCTTGGTCGCCTGGATGTTGGCGTTGCTGTTGAAGGTGCGCGTCAGGTTGAGGGTGGAGCCGTAGTTGGCGGTGGAGCGTGCGGCCCGGTCTACGGCGGCGTAGGCGTTCACCAGCCCTGAGCCGGCTTCCCAACCTTCCAGGCCCGGGATGTTGGTGGAGGACTTCTGCAGGATGTCCTTCACCTCGACCGCCGAGAGGCTGGGGTTGGCCTCCAGCATCAGGGCGACCACGCCCGCCAGGTGCGGCGAGGCCATCGAGGTCCCGGTCAGCACGGTGTAGAAGGGCAGGAAGGCCGGCTCGATGCGGTCGGCGTCCTCCTGCGGGCCGGCCTGCCCGGCGACCAGCGTGTTGTTGTTGGTGGAGGCGCGAGTGGAGATGATGAAGGTTCCCGGGGCGCTCACCGTCGGCCGGTTCTCCACCGTCCAGCTCTCGCCGTCGATGGTGAAGGTCTGTCGGTCGTCCCGGAAGCCGCGGGAAGAACTCTCGTTCAGGATGGCATCCTTGTACGTGTTGCCCACGCTGACCGCCCATGGCGCCTTGGAATACGGATTGACGGTGTCCTCGCCCGGCCCGGCGTTGCCGGCGGCGAATACCACCACGATGTTGTGGTGGAACAACCGCTTGCTGGCGACGTTCACGGGATCGTCGGGATCGAAGGTGGGGTCGCTGGTTCCCCAGGAGTTGTTGATGACGCGGATGCCGTACTGGGGCTGCTGGGTCAGGGCGTAGTCGAGGCCGCCCACCGCATCCAGGATGAAGATGACCGCGCCGGAGCCGTAGCCGATGAGGTCGGCCCCCGGGGCCACGCCCGCGTACTTGCCGCCGGACATCTCTCCGCTGCCGCCCACGGTGCCGGCCACGTGCGAGCCGTGTCCGGCGGAATCAGTCATCGGTTGATTCTCGATGTAGGTGATGGGCCCCAGGTCGGAATAGGAGTGCAGGTTGGTGACCGCTTGCACGTTCTGGATCACCTTCTGGCCGAAGAACAGGTCCTGGTGCAGAGCGTCGATGCCGGTGTCGTGGACCACCACGCGCACGCCCTTGCCGGAATAGGGCAGGCCGTTATTGCGGGCGGTGAGGACGGGGTCGCTGCGCAAGCGCTGCGCGCCCGTCAGGTGCGTGGCCTCATAGTTGAACCAGGTGAGCTGGCGGTTGTCCCAGACCGATCGCACCGCGGGCATCTGCGCCAGGGTCAGGATCTGGTCGCGCGTGGCCAGCGCCCCCAGGATGGGCAGGCTGCGGAAGTGGAACCCTTGCCGGATGCCCAGGCTCCGCACCGCCGCCACCAGGTCGGGGGTGACGCTTTCGGAGTGGAACGTGACCACCACTTCCATCAGGTCCGCCGGACCCGCCGCGGACATCTGCTGCTGCAGCGCCGGGCTGATGCGCGCGCCCTGCGCGAACGCCGCCGTGAGCAGGATGAAAAGCAGGAAGAGACTGCGGGTGAAGTAGCAGAAACGGGCAGGCATCTTGAACTTCCCTCCAGAAAGTAGAAAATCAGCAGGGGCCCAAGTGCGCTCAGTCCTGCGACTGGAGGGTTCTTGCAGGCTCGCTGCCCCGCGGCAGGAACCAGGAGGGTCGTTAGCGATAGTAGTATAACTACCGCTAGATTGTGTCAAGAACTATTTTCGCCTTGTTTACAACAGTTTAGAGATTTACTCCCTTGCCTATTCCTGAAAGTCGTAGTAGTGATATCCCTATGAGGCTCGCCCCCAGTCCCAACGAATCCGGCTCCATCCTTTCCGGAACTTCCCGAGAGCGGATCCTGCACTCGGCCAAAACGTTGTTCGCCTCCAACGGCTACGAGAACACCAGTACCGCCGCCATCGCCCGCATGGCGGGCAGCAGCGAATCGCAACTCATCAAGCACTTCGGCGGCAAGGAAGGAGTGCTGGAAGCCATCTTTGACGACGGCTGGGCCCGGATGCGCCAGGGGCTGGGCGCCCTGGGGAATAAGGCCGGCCGCGAAAAGCTCCGGGGGATGATGAATCTGATCCTCACCAGCCTGCAGGAGGACCCCGAGCTCAAGGAGCTGATGCTGCTGGAGGGCCGCCGTGTGCGCAAGGAAGGCCACCTGGTCATGCTGACCCAGGGCTTCCTGGATTTCGTGCGCGGGCTGGACACGGTGCTGGCAGAGATGCAGAGTTTTGGCCAGCTCCGCCCGGACATTTCCCCGGACGTGGCCCGTTCGGCCCTGATGGGGATGATCGAAGGACTGCTCCGCGACCAGATGCTGGCGCAGCGGATGAACCAGCGCACGGGATACGGGGACGCCCAACTGCGCCGGGTCTTCGACCTGGTCATGGGCTCGCTGCTCACTCATCCCTGAGGGGAGACCCCGGCCTGCCCGGCGCGCGCTTCGGCTTGCGCGCCTGCCTACAGCTTCTGCAACACTGCGAAGCAGTCCTGGTTGGGCGGCTGCTCGCCCAACTCATACAGCTTGCTGAAGGCGATCTTGCCCGTCTTGTCCACGATGAAGACGGCGCGCTCGTTGATGCCGGGGATGGGGTCGCCCTCGCGGAAGACGCCATACTTCTTCGCCGTCGCCCCGTGGGGATAGAAGTCGCTGCACAGCGGATAGCGCAGCGGCCCGATGTCGTGCTTCTGCCAGGCCATGTGGCTGAACACCGAATCCACGCTCACGCCCACGACCTGGGCGCCAAAACCGGCGAACTGATCGAGGTCACGATCGTACGCCGGCATCTGCGCGCTTCAAGTAGGGGTCCAGTTGAGCGCGTAGAAGGCCACCACCACGTGCTTCTTGCCGCGGAAGTCGCTCAGCTTGAAGCGGTGCTTTTCTTCGCCCGTGACCGCGGCGAGGTCGAAATCGGGAGCCATCTTTCCAACGGCCAGCAAAGGCATGTTTTCTCTCCGCGAAAGCAGACAGTTTATGGGATGGCCGGGGCGAAGAGCAAGCGAAACTTCGGCGGCCGCGTTGTTTTCATGAGTCTTAGGCCAGGTCGTAGCGATCGAGGTTCATCACCTTGGCCCACGCCGCCACGAAGTCGGCCACGAATTTCTCCTTCGCGTCCGAGGAGCCATAGACTTCAGCCAGGGCGCGCAGCTCGGAGTTCGAACCGAAGACGAGGTCGACACGCGTGCCCGTCCACTTCCGTTTGCCGCTGGCGCGGTCGTTTCCTTCGAACACATTCTCATCCGAGGTCGCCTTCCATTCGGTGCTCATGTCCAGGAGGTTCACGAAGAAGTCGCTGGTCAGCGTCTCCGGCCGCTGGGTGAAGACGCCGTGTTGCGACTTGCCGAAGTTCGCTCCCAGGACGCGCAGGCCGCCGACCAGAACCGTCATCTCGGGCGCGGTCAGCGTCAACAGTTGCGCCCGATCGATCAGCAGCTCCTCCGCGGATACGCTGAACCTGGCCTTGAGGTAGTTGCGGAACCCGTCCGCGGCCGGTTCCAGGTAGGTGAAGGACTCGACGTCGGTTTGCTCTTGCGACGCGTCGGTGCGCCCCGGCGTGAAGGGGACTTTCACGTCGTGCCCGGCGGCCTTCGCAGCTTTCTCGACCGCGGCACAACCGCCTAGCACGATCAGGTCGGCCAGGGATACTTTCTTGCCGCCGGACTGCGCAGCGTTGAACTCCTTCTGGATGGCTGCGAGCGCTTGCAGCACCTTCGCCAGTTGCGCCGGCTGGTTGACCTCCCAGTCCTTCTGGGGTTCCAGGCGGATGCGCGCGCCGTTCGCGCCACCGCGCTTGTCTGAGCCGCGGAAGGTCGACGCCGAGGCCCAGGCGGTCCCGACCAGCTCCGCGACGGAAAGGCCCGAGGCGAGAATCGCCTTGAGATCGGCGATGTCCTTGGCGTCGATGAGCTTGTGAGCGACCGCAGGAACGGGGTCTTGCCAGATCAGCTCCTCCGACGGGACTTCCGGGCCGAGATAGCGCGCGCGCGGGCCCATGTCGCGGTGGACGAGCTTGAACCAGGCGCGGGCAAACGCGTCTGCGAACTCATCCGGATGCTCGTAGAAGCGCCGGGAGATCTTCTCGTAGGCCGGATCGAGCCGCAAAGCGAGGTCCGTCACCAGCATGGTTGGCGCCTGATGCTTCGCCGGGTCGTAGGCATCCGGGATCGGCTTGGCGCCATTCTTCGCTTTGAACTGATAGGCGCCGGCCGGGCTCTTGGTCAGCTCCCATTCGTAGCCGAACAAGTTCTCGAAAAAGTTGTTGCTCCACTTCGTCGGCGTCTGACTCCAGGTGACTTCCGGGCCGCCGGTGATCGCGTCTTTGCCTTTGCCGGTACCGTGAGCGCTCTTCCAGCCGAAACCCATCTCCTCCATGGGCGCTGCCTCGGGCGCGGGACCAACCAGCTTGGGATCGCCGGCACCGTGGGCTTTGCCAAAGGTGTGACCGCCGGCGATCAACGCCACCGTTTCCTCGTCGTTCATGGCCATGCGGCGGAAGGTTTCGCGAATGTCCTTGGCCGCCGCCACGGGGTCCGGCTTGCCATTGGGCCCTTCCGGATTCACATAGATGAGGCCCATCTGCACCGCTGCCAGCGGATTCTCGAGATTCCGGTCGCCCGAGTAGCGCTCGTCGCCCAGCCAGGTGGCCTCCTTGCCCCAGTACACAGCTTCATCCGGTTCCCACACGTCGGGGCGTCCGCCGCCAAAGCCGAAGGTCTTGAAGCCCATGGACTCGAGCGCCACGTTGCCGGCGAGGATCATCAGGTCGGCCCAGGAGATCTTCCGGCCGTATTTCTGCTTGATGGGCCACAGCAGGCGGCGCGCCTTGTCGAGGTTCGCGTTGTCCGGCCAGCTATTGAGTGGCGCGAAGCGCTGTTGGCCCGAGCCGGCGCCGCCGCGTCCATCGCCGATGCGGTAGGTGCCCGCGGCGTGCCACGCCATGCGGATGAACAGCCCTCCGTAGTGGCCGAAATCCGCCGGCCACCAGTCCTGGCTGTCCGTCATCAGCGCGTTCAGGTCCTGCTTCAGCGCCTTGAAGTCGAGCTTCTTGAACTCTTGGGCGTAATCGAAGGCCGCGTCCATCGGGTCGGACTGGGGCGAGTTCTGGCGGAGGATCCTGAGGTTGAGCCGGTTCGGCCACCAGTCGCTGTTCGACCTCATTCCAACATTCGTAGTCGCGTGCGCGACCGGGCACTTCGCTTCGCTTGCCATGGTTTTCTCCTTACTTCCGATTCGTCAAGAATCCGGCTAAAACTACTTCGCCCCCAGCAACTGCCTGAGCACGTACTGCAGAATCCCGCCGTGCTGGTAGTAGAGCGTCTCCTGCGGAGTATCAATGCGCACCAGGGCGCTGAACCCCTTGGTCGTACCTTTGGCGTCGGTCGCGCGCACCTTCACCTGCGAGCTGCGGGACTCGATGGCCTGCTTGAGGCCGAGGATGTCGTAGCTTTCCTCCCCGGTAAGGCCGAGCGTCTCGGCGGTTTCCCCGGCAACGTACTGCAGCGGGACGATGCCCATGCCGATGAGGTTCGAGCGGTGGATGCGCTCGTAGCTTTCGGCGATGACGGCGCGCACGCCCAGCAGGCACGGCCCCTTGGCCGCCCAGTCGCGCGAGGAGCCGGAGCCGTACTCCTTGCCGGCAAGAATGATGAGGGGCACACCCGCGGCGCGGTACTTCACCGAGGCGTCGAAGATGGACATGGCCTCGCCACCCGGAAGATGCCGCGTCACTCCGCCCTCGGTGCCGGGCGCGAGCTGATTCTTCAAGCGGACGTTGGCGAACGTCCCGCGCACCATCACTTCGTCGTTGCCGCGGCGCGAGCCGTAGGAGTTGAAGTCGG
>CBRAFF010000004.1:0-16785 GCA_967755155.1 uncultured bacterium | reverse complement strand
AACAAATATCTTGTCGGCGCGAAAGACGTCCGGCAGGTTGAAGGCCGCCGCCCCCAGCGCCCCAGCGACGAACCCCAGTTGCACGGCGATGGTCAGCCAGGCGGTGAGGCCGTACCCGGCGTTCCACGCCAGCGCCAGTTGCGGCAGCGCCGCCGTCCCCGTGAACCACAGGGACATGGCCAGCAGCTCGGCGGTCGAGAGCAGGATGAGGGCGCGGCGGGAGTCGGGGTTCACCGGGCGGGGATTGTATCCGAACCGGCGGCGTCGCCAGAGGCCATGTCCAGAGGTAACCGCTCGGAGTTACTTCCAGTGCTTGACGCCGCCTCCGCCTTGACCTAAGCTAAGTGGCATTCATTTGGCTTTCTCGGCGGCGCCTCCCTCTTGTTCACGGCCTCATGTTTCTGGGGAAAAACCTTTTGGAGGAAAAACTTTGATGTTTAAGACTTCTCGTCGGCGTTGGTTGACTATCCTGGTGGCGTTGGCGGTTGCTGCGCTTCCCGTGCTGGTCCTGGCAAGTCACTCCTGGGGCGGCTATCACTGGGCGCGCACCAGCAACCCGTTCACCCTGAAGGTGGGCGATAACGTCAATAGCACCTGGGATCCGATTCTCAACACCACGATATCGGACTGGAGCCAGTCCTCGGTGCTGGATCTAACCAAGGTTGCCGGCTCGACGAGGCCCAGAACCTGCAAGCCCACCACCGGCCGCGTGGAGGTCTGCAACGCCACCTACGGCAACAACGGCTGGCTGGGCATCGCCCAGATCTGGATCACTGGAGGCACGCACATCACCCAAGGCGTCGTGAAGCTGAATGACACCTACTTCAACACGCCCACCTACAACACCACGGCGTGGCGCAACCTGGTGTCGTGCCAGGAGATCGGCCATACCTTCGGCCTCGATCACCAGGACGAGAACTTCAACAACGCGAACCTGGGGACGTGCATGGACTACACCAACAATCCGGGCACGAACCAGCATCCCAACCAGCATGACTTCGACCAGCTGGTGACCATCTACTCGCATCTGGACAGCACGACCACCGTGGGCCAGGCGCTTCCCAATGGCCCCGGCAACAGTCAAGGCGTGGGCCAGGCGCCGCCGGCGATGAACGACCTCGACCTCGAGGGGCCGGGGCAGTGGGGCAGGGTGGTCCGGGGCTCGCGCGCCCAGGGCTACAGCGTCCACGAACTGGACTTCGGCGGCGGGCACAAGGTGTACACCTTCGTCACCTGGGCCCAGGGCTCGGGCGATAACCAGTAATCAGCGGTTTTCTCGAACAACGCGGCCAGCCTTCGGGCTGGCCGTTTTGTTTTGGCTGGGACCGCGTGGGCACGGGCGCCCTCGCCCGTGCGGCGCCCCGGCAGGGGCGCTTTCCCCCGCTGCTATAATCGAAAGTCGCGCCTATGAAAAACCAGCGAACAGTGCGCTCGACCACGGTGCTGTGCGTGCGCCGCGATGGCAAAGTAGTGATGGCGGGCGACGGCCAGGTCACCCTGGGCGACGGGATCGTGAAGCACTCCGCCAAGAAGATACGCCGGCTCTACGGCGACAAGATCCTGGCCGGATTTGCCGGCTCCACCGCTGACGCCTTCTCCCTCTTCAGCCGGTTTGAGACCAAGCTGGAGCAGTACCAGGGCAACCTGGGCCGGGCCGCGGTCGAGTTGGCCAAGGACTGGCGCACCGACAAGATGCTGCGCCAGCTCGAGGCCCTGCTGCTGGTCGCCGACCAGAGCTCAACCTTCCTCATCTCCGGCGCCGGAGACGTGATCGAGCCCGACGAAGGCATCGCCGCCATCGGCTCAGGCGGGCCGTACGCCACCTCCGCCGCCCGCGCCCTGGCCGAGCACACCCAGCTCTCCGCCCGCCAGATCGCCGAGGAAGCCATGAAGATCGCCGGCCGCATCTGCATCTATACCAATGACGTGGTCACCATCGAGGAGCTGTAGGGTTTTTCTGACAACTGGCAACTAGGTACTGAGTACTGACCATGGCCATTTATCTACCGGGAACCGCGGAAGACGAACAGGTCCTGCTGGACGAGCTGACGCCGCGCGAGATCGTGGCCGAGCTGGACAAGTACGTAGTCGGCCAGCACGCCGCCAAGCGCTCCGTGGCCATCGCCCTGCGCAACCGCATGCGCCGCCAGAAGCTTGCCCCCGAGCTGGCGGAAGAGATCATGCCCAAGAACATCATCATGATCGGACCCACCGGCGTGGGCAAGACGGAGATCGCGCGCCGCCTGGCCAAGCTCGCCAACTCTCCCTTCCTGAAGGTCGAAGCCTCGAAGTTCACCGAGGTCGGCTACGTGGGCCGCGACGTGGATTCCATGATCCGCGACCTGGTGGAGATCTCCATCGAGATGGTGCGCGGAGAAAAACTCGAGGACGTGGCCGACAAGGCCGAGCTCAACGCCGAGGAGCGCGTGCTCGACCTGCTGCTGCCCCCGGCCTCGTTTCAGAGGCCGCCGGAGGCGGGCAGCATGGGCTTCTCGCCGGAAGGCTCGGCGGAATCCTACTCCCGCAACCGCGAGAAGCTGCGCCAGCAACTGCGCGAAGGCAAACTCGACGACCGCGTGGTCGAGCTCGACGTGCGCGAGAAATCCTTCCCCGCCTTCGAGATCATCTCCAACCAGGGCGTGGAGGAGATGGACATCAACGTCAAAGACATGCTGCCCAACATCTTCGGCCAGCGCACCAAGAAGCGGAAGATGAAGGTCTCGGAAGCCATCGAGTACATGATTCAGGAAGAGGAGCAGCGCCTCATCGACATGGAGCAGGTGACGCGCACCGCGGTGATGCGGGTGGAGCAATCCGGCATCATCTTCCTGGACGAGATCGATAAGATCGCCGGGCGCGAGAGCGGCCACGGGCCCGACGTCTCGCGCGAGGGCGTGCAGCGCGACATCCTGCCCATCGTCGAGGGCACAACGGTCAACACCCGCTACGGCATGGTGCGCACCGACCACATCCTATTCATCGCCGCCGGCGCCTTCCACGTGTCGAAGCCCTCGGACCTCATCCCGGAATTGCAGGGCCGCTTTCCCATCCGCGTGGAGCTGAAGTCGCTGACCATCCAGGACTTCATCCGTATCCTCACCGAGCCCAAGTCGTCGCTGGTCAAGCAGTACACGGCGTTGTTAGAGACCGAAGGGCTGAAGCTCGAGTTCACCCGCGAGGCCCTGGACGAGGTGGCCAACTTCGCCTTCAAGGTGAACGAGGGCACCGAGAATATCGGCGCCCGCCGCCTGCACACCATCATGGAGCGGGTGCTGGATGAGATCAGCTTCGACGCCCCGGAGATGAAGACCCGCGAGGTCACCGTGGACGCCGACTACGTGCGCAAGATGCTGGCGGACATCGTCAAGGACCAGGACCTCAGCCGCTACATCCTCTAGCGCGCGGGTAGCGCCGGCGTCCCGCCGGCAACGAAGCCCTCAACCTGCGACGACCGTGTGGCACGGAGCCTGCCCTGAGCGAAGTCGAAGGGCGTCCCCGCCTGTGCCAGACATCCCTCCCCAGCCCTTGCGCCTCTAAGTAGGTAGGGGAAGTGTTCCCCATTTCGCTGAGGTGAGTGTATGAGGATTCGAAGCAAGGCTTGGTTGGTCGTCGCATGCTCGCTGGGCCTGGCGCTGGCGGCCTACGCCGGCCACCAGAACATCGCCGAGTTGCTGCGCGATCCCGGCCGCTACGACAACAGGGAAGTGTCCATCACGGGCTGGGTCGTCGACTCTTACGGAGTGTTGGGCAACGGGGCCTATCAGGTGGACGACGGCACCGGGCGGATGTGGGTGATCGCCGCGGGCCGCGGCGTGCCCTCCCGCGACGCACGGGTTGAGGTCACCGGAAAGCTGCACGACACGGCGACCATCCGGGGCCAGAGCGTCGGCACGGTGCTCCACGAAAAGCGCCGCCACCGCTCCGACTGACCTTGTCTCGGCTCTCTCGGGTTCGAGTGGCTCACCACCGCAACCCGGGATCTCGCCGATAGGCTGAAGCGGGGCGCCCGTGCGAAAACGAAATCCTTCTGTTAGTCTGTTCGCCTTCGCATGCGACTCGCCCGCAATTTCTCCGCTCTGCTGACGGTTCCGGTCCTGGCGCTGAGCACACTTACGGGCTGCGGCTCGCAGGGCAACCCGCTGCCGCCTTCGCTCGAACTGCCCAAGCCGGTGAACGACTTGAAGGCAGCGCGCAAGGGCGACAAGGTCCTGCTCACCTGGACGGCGCCGCGCGAGACCACCGACAAGCTGCGCATCAAGGAAGCAGGGAAGACCCGCGTCTGCCGGTCCACCGCGGCGCCCGTCTCCACGGAGTGCTCGCCGGTGGACGAAGTGGCGACAGGGCAGGCGCCGCCCTCCGGCGTCGCCAGCTACACCGACACGCTGCCGCGCCAGCTGCAGGAGCAGGACCCCACCGGTTCCGCCGTTTATACGGTCGAAGTGAGCAATGCCCGCGGCCGCAGCGCCGGCCCGTCTAACGCCGCGCGCGTGCCGCTGGCGCCCACGCTGCCGACGCCCACCGGCCTGGATGCGCGCGTCGTCGCCGAAGGCGTCGCGGTCTCCTTCAGCGCGCCGGTCCTTCCGCCGGCGACGGCTCCGGGCGACCGCACCCACGCGCTGCGCCTCTACCGCCGCACCGCCGGGGCGGCCGCCGAGACCGTCGCCGGCGAGCTGCCGCTGCCCGCTTCTCCGCCCGGCTTCCTCGACACCACCATCGAATGGGAGAAGAACTACCGGTACCGCATCACGACGGTGACCCGGCTCGCGCCGCCGGGGGGAACGCCCGTCGAGGTCGAGGGCGACGACGCCACGGTCGAGGTCCTGGCGCATGATTCTTTCCCGCCCGCCGCACCCGCCGAGGTGCAGGCGGTGGTCACCGGCGGCGGCGGCCAGAGCTTTATCGACCTCACCTGGAGCCTGAACAGCGAGGCCGACCTAGCCGGGTACAACGTCTATCGCCGCGAAGGCGATGCCCAGCCGCAGAAGATCAGCGGCGAGCTGTTGAAGACCCCGGCCTTCCGCGACCCAAGCGTCGCCGCCGGACACACGTACCTCTACTCCGTCTCCGCCGTGGACCTGCGCTCGAACGAGAGCGGGCGCTCGGAGGAGACGAGCGAAACGGTGCCGCAGCCATAGTAGATGCAGGGTGCCCCACGTTCGCGCCGCGCTTTTCGGCGCTAACGTGGGAGACAGCGGCTGCCCGGGCGGGTCGCCGGCGCCTACAGGTGACGAAGAAGTGATGAAGTACTGCCGCTTCCAATCCGACAACGGGGCCTGCTACGGGCTCATCGAGACCCTGGGCGGCCGCGAGGTCATCACCCCGGTCCTCGACCCTTTCGAGCCCGAGCCCCGGCGGGCGAAGATGGGGCACTTTCCCCTGGCCGAAGGCAAACTGCTCGCGCCCGTCGCTCCCTCGAAGATCGTCTGCGTCGGCCGCAACTACCGCGAGCACGTCAAAGAGCTGGGCAACGAGGTGCCGGTGGAGCTGCTCATCTTCCTCAAGCCTCCGTCGTCGGTGATCGGCCCGGACGCGGAGATCCGCCGGCCGCGCGTCTCGAAGCGGGTGGATCATGAGGGCGAATTGGGTGTGGTCATCGGAAAAGAGTGCCGCGGACTGGGCGACGCGGACGACGTCCGCCCCTACATCCGCGGTTTCACCTGCGTGAATGACGTGACCGCGCGCGACCTGCAGAACCTGGACGGCCAGTGGACGCGCGCCAAGGGCTTCGACACCTTCTGCCCCGTCGGCCCCGTGGTGTCGGACGAGCCCGATCCCTGGGCCGGCGTCGAGGTCGAGGCGCGGGTCAACGGCGCCCTGCGCCAGCACGGCAACACCCGCGACTTCATCTTCTCGCTCGACCACATCCTCCGCTACATCAGTCGCGTGATGACGCTGGTTCCCGGAGACCTCATCGCCACCGGCACGCCCGCCGGGGTGGGACCGCTCCAGGCTGGGGACCGGGTCGAGGTCACGGTCGCGGGCGTGGGCACCCTGGCCAACCCCATTGTGGACGAGTAAACTTCCCGCCGCACAGGAGGAAACATGAGCCGCATGCAACGAGCCGTACTCGTTCTTTTCAGTGTTGCTCTGGCGCTGAGCTTCGCCGCTTCCGCTCAGAAGCCTGCCACCCAAGGCGCCGAGGAAGCCGCCGTCCGCGCCGCGGATGAACAGTGGTCCCTGGCCGCGGGCGCCAAGGACCTGGAGAAGACCGTTGGCTTCTACGCCGACAACGGCATCCTCCAGCCGCCCGGGAGTCCGGCCCTTGCCGGCAAGGAGGCCGTCCGCGCCTTTTGGGTGGCGGCGTTCCAGGACCCGGCCTACCAGCTTTCCTGGAAGCCGGTGGACGTCGTGGTCGCCCGTTCCGGCGACCTCGCCTACACGCGCGGGTCGTACGACTTCACCTATACCGCGGGCGGCAAGGCGGTGCGCGAGCACGGCAAGGACCTCATAGTGTGGAAGAAGCAGCCGGACGGCTCCTGGAAGGTGGTGGTGGACATGTTCAGCGCCGACGGCCCCGCCACCCCCATTCAGCCCTAGTCGCCGCCCATGCCTTGATGCGACAATAGGCGCCCATGAAGTTCTTTCTCGACACCGCCAACCTGAACGAGATCCGCGAAGCTGCCGCGCTCGGCATCCTGGACGGCATCACCACCAATCCTTCGCTCATCGCCAAGGAAGGCAAGCCCTTCAAGCAGACCATCCTGGAGATCTGCAAGGTGGTGGACGGCCCGGTGAACGTCGAAGTCATCGCCACCGACGCCGCCGGCATGTGCAAGCAGGCGCACGACTACGTCACTTGGCACAAGAACGTGGTGGTGAAGCTGCCCACGACGCGCGAAGGGCTGAAGGCCTGCAAGTGCCTGTCGCAGGAAGGCATCCAAACCAACCTCACGCTCTGCTTCTCGCCCAACCAGGCGCTCTTGGTGGCCAAGGCCGGCGCCACCTACGTCAGCCCTTTCGTCGGCCGCCTGGACGACATCAGCCACGTAGGCATGGACCTGGTGCGCCAGATCCTGCAGATCTACCGCAACTACGACTACCCCACGCAGGTGCTGGCCGCCTCGCTGCGCCACCCGCTGCACGTGGTGGAGGCGGCCCTGGCCGGCGCCCACGTGGCCACCATGCCCGCCAAGGTGCTCGACCTGATGTTCAAGCATCCTCTCACCGACCGCGGCCTGGAGCAGTTCCTCAAGGACTGGGAGAAGGCGAAGAAGGATTGAGTCATCGGGCGATTGAGTCATTGAGCCATTTCCCGATCGAGTGCCAGGTTTTCAATAACTCCCAGATGCTGGGTTTTCAGTGATTCAATGACCCGATGACTCAATGATTCAATCAGCGATGGTCCGTTTTCCCACCTCCTACTACCTACTGGCCGTTGCCATCGCCCTGCTGCTGCTGGCGGGTGTGGCCCTGTGGCGGCGCAGCCGGCGCAAGACTGCGCAGCAACTGGAGCGCGAGCGCCGCCTGCGGCTGAACGCCATGGGCCGCATCACCGACGGCACCGTGCTCGACGTGCACGAGGAGCGCCGCGAGCGCGGCCCCATCCAGCAACTGCTCATCTACCGCTACGACGTGGCCGGGGTCTCCTACGAGGCCTCGCAGGACGTCACCTACCTGCGCCATCTGCTGGACCTGCACTCCTGCCGCATCGGGCTGCCCGCCTCGGTCAAGTACGACGCGCAGAATCCCGGCAACTCCATCGTCATCGCCGAGGGCTGGACCGGCCTGCGCAAGTGACCGGCGCTACCGCGGCGAAACTTCCCGCCGCGCCGCACATCCTGTCCGTAAGGCCCCGCGTACCTTTAGGCAGGGCCCGCGTCGAACCCCAAGTTGGTAGAATCAAAGAGTCGTGTCCAGCCTTCCCCTTCCCATCGCCGCGTTCTTCGCCGGGCTGGTGTCGTTCCTCTCGCCCTGCGTGCTGCCCCTGGTGCCGGGATACGTCTCGCTCATCTCCGGCGTGGGCGTGGAAGAGCTGCAGGCCGACGACAAGGGACGCCGGCGCGTGGTGCTGGTCAGCTCCCTGATGTTCATCCTAGGATTCTCCGTCGTGTTCATCGCGCTGGGCGCGGTGGCCACCACCCTCGGCTCTCTGGTGCGCGAGTATTTCCCCTGGCTCATCCGCATCGCCGGCCTGGTCATCATCCTGTTCGGCCTGCATCTGACCGGCCTGGTGAGGATCAAGTGGCTCTACGCCGACAAGCGCCTGCACAGCCTGAGCCCGAAGCGCTCGGCGCTGGGCGCGTTCCTGGTGGGCTTCGCCTTTGCCTTCGGGTGGACGCCGTGCATCGGGCCCATCCTCACCGTCATCCTGGGCTTCGCGGCGGCCGAGGGCACGGTGGGGAAGGGGATCCTGCTGCTCGCCGTGTATTCTCTTGGCCTGGCGGTGCCGTTCCTGCTGACCTCGCTGGGCATCGACCGCTTCCTCGCTTTCTATGGGCGCTTCAAGCGGCATCTGGAGACGGTCGAGATCGCCAGTGGCGTGCTGCTCATCATGATCGGGACCCTGGTCTTCACCCGCCAGTTCGCGCTGGTGGCGACGTGGATGAACAAGCTTCCGCTATTCCAAGGCTTGGTGGAGAAATACCTGTGAAGCGAAATGCCGTAGTGCTGGCGATCGTGATCCTGGCCGTGACCTTCATGCTGTTCATGGGGCGGCGCCTGGCCGGGCCTCCGCAACCCGGAAGCGTGACCGGGAAGGGCCTGGTGGGCGACGTGCGCGGCCAGCAGGCGCCGGACTTCGAGCTCAAGGCGCTCGACGGCCGAACCATCCGCCTCTCCGACTATCGCGGCAAGGCGGTGGTGCTGAACTTCTGGGCCACCTACTGCGGCCCCTGCAAGATCGAGATGCCGTGGTTCGAGGAGCTGCAGAAACAGTACGAGGGCCAAGGCCTGGTGGTGATCGGCGTGGCCATGGACGACTCGCGGGACGACGTGCAGAAGTTCATCCAGCAGATGGGCGTCCACTACACCATCGTGATGGGGCGCGAAGCCGTCGCCGACGCCTTCGGTGGCATCCAGTTCCTGCCCGGAACCTTCTACATCGACCGCAACGGCAAGATCGTGGACCGGGTCTTCGGACTGGCCGGGCATGGCGACATCGAGGAGAACATCAAGCGCTCCCTCACCCAGGGTGCGGCCCCGGTGAATGCATCCACGCCGGCGCCGGCGGCATCGAAACCCGAAGTGAAACCCGACCAAGCGAAACCTCCAGAGAAACCATGACGCGCCCCCGGCTTCAATCCGTTCTTGCTTTCGTGGTGCTGGCCGCGGTGGCGCTGGCGCCGGCACAAGACTCGCTCATGCCCAAGGTGCCCCTCGTGACCGCCACTCCGCCCCAGCCGGTGGCCGTGGCGCCGGGTGAGAGCGTGCGCGTGGAGCTGCGCTTCCGCGTGAGTCCCGGCTACCACATCAACTCCAACAAGCCGCGCTCGGAGTTCCTCATCCCCACCAGCCTCAAGCTGAAACCGTCGGCAAACTTCACGCCGGGTACGGTCGTCTATCCGGAAGGGAAGGACCTCAGCTTCGCATTTTCGCCGAAGGA
Organism: uncultured bacterium; assembly: GCA_967755155.1. Lineage (GTDB taxonomy): Bacteria > Acidobacteriota > Terriglobia > Terriglobales > Acidobacteriaceae > DASYVL01. The sequence continues at coordinate 7,244 of CBRAFF010000004.1, read as the reverse complement.
GAAGCTGAACGTCTATGCCGGCGAGTTCATCGTGCGCGCCGAGCTGCGCGCCCTGGCGTCCGCGCCCGCGGGAAGCTACAAGGTGCCGGGCGAGCTGCGCTTCCAGGCCTGCAACGACCGCGCCTGCTTCCCCCCGTCCAAGCTGCCGGTGGAAGTGGAAGTCACCGTGCGCAAATCCGGCTCCTGAGAGTCCCCGCCCTCCCCACATTTTCCGATGTACCGTCTTTGCCCCGGTGGAAGAGCGGGCCTTTAGGCCCGCGTTCAGGGCCGGGAGAAAGGAGGCTTTAGCCCCGGCGTACAGAAGCGGTCGCGCGTCACTCCGTCTTCACCTGCATAGTCTCGTCGATGCTCAGGGTGCGCGGCACGCCCGCGTCGGGCGGCCCGGAGTAGGTGGCGGTGATGCGGAAGCCCTGGTCTGAGGTCTCGGCGGAGTAGCTGTACGGCCCGCGGCTGTTCGACGGCATGGAGATGTCGCCGCTCGAGCGCAGTTCGTCGATGGAGACGTATTTCCCCTCGGCGGCGAAGTGACGGCGCTCGGCGTTGGCCAGCGCGATGAGGTCGTTCTTCACCCCCGCCACGTCGATGGTCGAGCGCGGCGTGGCCGCGCTGCCCCCCGGCGACACCGATTGCGCCTGCCGCATGTAGAGGTAGGCGCCGATCCCCAGCACGATGAGCAGCCCGATGAAACCAAGACTCCGCGACATGGCAACCTCCAACGGGGCGATTGTACGCCCGCGTGAATCTCGCCGAGGCCGAGGGAAGTCTCAGCTCGCGGCCAAGCTTCCGGCGGCGCGCAGGCGGGCGACGGTCTTCTCTTTTCCCAGCGCCACCATCACCGCGAACAGGCTGGGAGCGACGGCCTGTCCGGTCAGGGCCACGCGCGCCCCGTTGATGAGCGCGCCCGCCTTCACGTTCTTCTCCGCCGCCAGCTCGCGCAGGTGCTTCTCCGCCGTCGCTTCCGTGAATCCGTCAGGCGCGCCGGCGTAGCGCGCGCCCAGTTCGGCCAGCAATTCGCGAACCGCGCCGTCCTGCAAGTATTTGGCGGCGGCGGCGGGATCGGTCTGGTAGTCGTCGGTGAAGAAGGCGCGGAAGGAGACGGCGAAATCCTTCAGGTTGCGCGCGCGGGGCTTGAGCAGGTCGATGGTCGCGAGCAGCCAATCGCTGCTGCGGCGCGCGGGCTCCACTCCCGCTTTCTTCCACTCTTCCTCGATGAGCGGCTGGAGCGCCGCGGCGGGATAGGCGCGGATGTATTCGCTGTTGAACCAGTCGAGCTTGGCGTTGTCGAAGACGGCGTTGGAGCGCGAGATGCCCTCCAGGCCGAAGAGCGCAATGAGTTCCGCGTCGCGCAGGATCTCCTTGGACGAATCCGGCGGCGTCCAGCCCAGCAGAGCCAGGAAGTTGCGAAAGGCCTGCGGGACGATGCCCAGTTCGCGGTACGCGATGACTGAGGTGGCGCCGTGGCGCTTGGAGAGCCGCGTCTTATCGGGGCCGAGGATGAGCGGCACGTGCGCGAACACGGGCAGCGCCGCGCCCAGCGCCTGGTACAGCAGCACCTGCTTGGGCGTGTTGGAGAGGTGGTCGGCGCCGCGGATGACGTGCGTGATGCGCATGTCGATGTCGTCCGCCACCACGCTCAGGTGATAGGTGGGCCCGCCGTCGGAGCGCAGCAGGACGAAGTCTTCGAGCTCGGCGTTCGCGAACTCCACCCGCCCGAAGACTCCGTCGTCGAAGCCCGTAGTTCCGCTCTCCGGCACGGCGAAGCGCACGGCGCAGGCTTCGCCCGCAGCGCGACGCCGCTCGGCCTCGGCGGCGGGTACCTTGCGGCAAATGCCCTCGTAGCGCGGCGGACGTCCCGCGGCCTGCGCCGCCGCTCGGCGCTTCTCCATCGGCTCCTTGGTGCAGAAGCAGTAGTAGGCGTGGCCCCCGGCCACCAGCCGCCCCGCCGCCGCGCGGTAGAGTTCCATGCGTTCGGTCTGGAAGAAGGGGCCTTCGTCCCAATCGAGGCCCAGCCAGCGCATCCCCTGGAGGATGCCCTCGACCATCTCCGGGGTGGAGCGCTCCAGGTCGGTGTCTTCGACGCGTAGCAGCAGGCGCCCGCCGTGGTGGCGGGCGTAGAGCCAGTTGAAGAGTGCCGTGCGAGCCCCGCCCACGTGCAGGTATCCCGTGGGAGAGGGAGCGAACCGCACGCGAATCTGGGGAGTTGCGCTCATAGGCTCGGAAAACGATGTTACGGGCGGCCGGAAACCAGCGTCAAGCCAGTCATTTTCAATTACTTAAGTAACTGCCGAGACTCGTCTTTGTATTGACGCGGCTTCACCGTCCTCCTATAGTTCGAGCAGCTGGGTCCCCGGGTTCTGAACCACGCTTCTCCGTCCGTCCCGATCCCGCTCCGCGGGACGAGGGCTCAATATGCTCAACCTGGTCAACGTGATCGTCGCCAGCACCTTTGCGCTGTTGCTGGGTGTGGTGGTCGTCTATCTGCTGCGGCAGCGGCGCGAGCGGCACATGGTGGAGGAGAACCTCCCCTCCTTCTCCGTCCTGGAAGTGGATACCACGCGGCTGCACCAGGCCAGCGACGTGGCCCCGGCTCTGCTGCGGCAACTGGACCGGCTGGCCCGGCTGGTGGGCAGCCGCCGCAGTGCCATCTTCATCAGCGAGCGCTGGAGCCGCGTGCTGCCCTCGGTGCAGGGCGGCTTTACCGGAAGCTTCCTTGCCTCCCTGGAGCAGGCCGGAGGAGAAGCGCTCAACAGCCTGGCGCAGCGGCAGCCGGGGCCGGTGCGGGTACGCAACCTCTACGAAGACGAGGGTCCGCACATCCCCGCCACCTCGGAACAGAAGGCGCGCCTGCGCGAGTTGCTGGCCGGGGAAGGGGTGACGGCGCTGACCGTGCTCAGCCTGCGGGCGCACGACCGTTGCCTGGGCGTGGCGCTGTTCGCGCACGATGGCGGCGCCGAGCTCAGCGGCGCGCAAGCCCGCGTCCTGACCACCCTGGGATTGCAGCTCTCCATGACCCTGGAGAACTACGTGCTCATGAACAACGCCCAGCGGCGCACGCGCGAGTTCGAGCTGCTCACGCAGATCGGCCAGGTGGTGAGTTCACACCTGGACCCGGACGAGGTGCTGCTGGCCATCCACCGCGAACTGGGGCGGCTGTTCGATACCCGCAACTTCAGCGTGGCCTTCGTCGAGGGGGAAAGCGTCCGCTTCGAACTGGAGGTGGAGGACGGCCGGGTGCAGGCCAAGCGCTCCCGCCCCAAGGCCAATGAGATCACGGAATACATCGTGAAGAGCGGCCGGCCCCTGCTGGTGCGCAGCGGCATGGACCAGTTGCTGGCGCAAATGGCCTTGGCCTCCAGCGGGCGCCCGCCGCGCTGTTTCGCCGGCGTGCCGGTGGTGATGCACGGGCAGCCCGTGGGAGTGATGGCGGCGCAGCACTACGAGCGCGATGCCGTCTACGACCAGCGCGACCTGGAGGTGTTGCAGACGGCCGCCGGACAGGTGGCGGTGGCCATGGAGAACGCCCGCCTGTTCGCCGAGCAGCATCAGCGCGCGCGCTACCTGGGATTCCTGAACAGCGTCTCCAAGACCGCCATCTCCAGCCAGAATGCGGAGCAGATGATGGCGGAGATCGTCAGCGAGGTGCAGAAGAACTTTGAGTTCGACCACATCGGCATCGGCATCCTGGACTACGCCACCAAGGACATCGAGATCCGGGCGGAAGCCGGGACCACGGCCAAGGCACTGGGCAAGCGCGTGCCCCTGGGCACGGGCATCCTGGGGCGGGTGGCCCGCACCAACGAGCTGATGCTGGTGCAGAACACGGGCGAGGGACATCTGCTGGGCATCCTGCCGCAATCGCGCTCCGTGCTCTGCCTCCCGGTGAGCTACGGCGAGACCCTGCTGGGCGTTCTCAACGTGGAGAGCCAGCGGGAGAACGCCTTCGCCGAGCAGGACGTGCTCATCCTGCGCACCCTCGCCGACCTGCTGGCCACCGCCCTGCACAATTCCTTCGTCTTCCAGAAGATGGAGCAGCAGTCCATCACCGACGGCCTCACCGGGGTCAAGACCCGGCGCTTCTTCCTGGAATCGGTGCAGGCGGAGTGGAAGCGTTCGGCGCGCGCCGGGCGCCCCTTCTCCCTGGTGCTCATGGACCTCGACCGCTTCAAGGAGATCAACGACGAAATGGGCCACCTGGAGGGCGACCTGGTGCTGGCGCGCGTGGGACGGCTGCTGGAGCAGAAATGCCGCCAGTCCAACGTGGTGGCCCGGTACGGCGGCGACGAGTTCGTCATCCTCATGCCGGAGACCGGCGTGGAGCAGGCCCATACCCTCTCCGAGCGCCTGCGCCTGTGGATCGCCGGCGATCCCATGCTGGCCGAGCGCAAGCTCACCGGCAGCTTCGGCGTGGCCACCTTCCCGCTGCACGGCGCCGGGGTGGAAGACATCATGCGGATGGCCGACGCCGGCATGTACATCTCCAAGCACGCCGGCGGCAACCGCGTCTCCACCGCGGGAGATTTCGCCGCCACCACCGAAAAGCTCTCCACCAAACAGTTGGCGAATCTCTACGTGGAAGGCTTCCTGCGCCGCGAGGAGAGCGGCCTGAGCTCGGTGGAGGAACTGATGTCCACGCTGGAGCAACTGAGCGCCGCCGTGCGGCCCGAGCATCGCAAGGAGGCGCTGCGCGACGCCATCCGCACCCTGACCCGCACCGCCGAGACCCGGGAGATGCACAGCGTGGGTCACGGGGAGCAGGTGGCGCACTATGCCGAGCTGCTGGGCGCGGAGATGGGACTGCCTCCGGAAGAGCTGGCGGAACTGGTCTTCGCCGGCAGCGTCCACGACGTGGGCAAGATCGTGATCCCCGAGCACATCCTCAACAAGCCGGGGCCGCTCACCGACGACGAGTATCGCGTGGTCAAGACCCACGTGGAGGTTTCCGCGCAGGTCCTGAGCGTCCTCCCCGACGGCGAGCGCTTGCGCCAGGTGGTGGCGCATCACCACGAGCGCTTCGACGGCGCCGGCTACCCCAGCGGCCTGCGCGGCGAGCACATCCCCCTGGGCGCCCGCATTCTGGCCGTCGCCGAAGCCTACGTCAACATGACCATGGACCGCCCCTACGCCCCCACCCGCAGCTCCGCCGAGGCCCTGGCGGAGATGGAGCGCCTCTCCGGCGCCCAGTTCGACGGTCTGCTGGTGCGCCTCCTGAGGAAACAGGTGAAAGACCTGAGCCCGGAGCGGAGCGGCAAGTAGGCTGCCTCGGGCCGGCACTCCCCCACGACAGCCGTCGCTTCAGGAGAGTTCCTGGTTCTTCCCCGGATGCCCGCCGGCCTTTTGAGGGAAGAACACGATGCAGGCGATGATGAAAGCGGCAAGGATGGCCGAGGCATAGAAGCGGCTGAACGCGAGTCCGCCCTCGTCGATTGGTTTGTCGAGCAGGTCGCCCAGGGTGGCGCCTAGCGGGCGCGTGAGGATGAAAGCGCTCCAGAACAGCAGAGTGCGCGACACTTTCTTGTAGAAATATCCCCCCGCGACCAGCGCCAGGCCCGCGCCGAAAACGAGTGCCCCGCCTCCGTAGCCGACTCCATTTGTGTCGGCCACCCAATCTCCGAGCGCCGTGCCCAGGGTTTGGGAGAACAAGATCGTCCCCCAATAGAACATCTCGACTTTGGGAGAAGTGATGTTCGCAACCGAAACGGAACCAACGGACCAGTACCAGACGCCGAGGGAGGCCATGAGGAGCAGGAGCAGGATCGCCGATCCCCCGGCATAGCCGATGCCGAGCGAGCGATCCGCAAGATCCGCCAGGGTCGTGCCGAGTGTCGTGGTCGCGACGATCACGGCCCAGTACAGGAATGGGTGGAACCTTTTCGCGGCGATCTGGGCGGCGACAGCGACCACAAAGATGCCGGCAAAAATAAGGCTTGCGATCGCGTAGCCCAGATCCAGCGACATGGACACGGCATCGCCGCCCGTTTCGCCCAAGGTCGTCGCTGCGATCTTGATCACCCAGAAAACAAGAGTGACCTCGGGTACTTTGCTCAAGCCTTTATCGGCCGTCCAGTTCATGGGCCCGCCCCTCCGTCCGCTACTCGCGGAAAATCTCTTTCATGCTGGGGGCGGTGGCGCCCGCTCCCGGGCAACTCTTCAGCCGCAGCGCCGCGCAGGTGAGCTGCAGCGCGCTCTCGTGTTGGTAGAAGGTTTTGGACCGGTAGCCCTGCCTCACCTTGCCGCCCACCAGGATGACCGCGATCCTGCCTCCGCCGTGGGTCTTGTCGCCTTCCTCGGCTTCGTCGAACAGGATCAGCAACAGCCCGCTCTCCTGGAAGCTCTTGCTCTCCAGCAAGGGACCGATCGAGTCCCGCAGCCAGGCGTCGGCCAGCCGCATCTGCTCTTCCTCGGTGCAGCTGGCTCCCCCGTACGTGCAACTGTGCAGGTTGTGAATGTTGTTGGGGACCACAAAGCCGTAGTTGGGAAGGGAACCGGACCGCAGGTCGTCCGCCAACTGGGTCAGGGGCACAAGGTTCTTGCTCTGCTTCGCATTGCCCACAACGTCAGAGAAGAACGAAAGTGGATTGTGGCGGCGGGCATAGGGCCGCTGGTCTCCGCCCGTGTATCCCACCGCGGGCAGGTCCTCGGCATAGGATTTCCAGCTCTTGCCGTCGGCGATCAAGTGGCGGACGATGTTGTCTTCCCGGACCGTCACGGAGTAGCTGTCGTCGCGGGTGATGAGCTGGCCGGTGGTCATCATGAAATAGTTCCCGATGGAAGGATGGCTGTTGGCGTAGTAGTTGGTGGCCACGGCGTAGCGCCCCGCCAGTTGGTTGAAGTACGGCATCTCTTTGGTGTTGCCGATGACCTCGTCGTAGGCCTCGTTCTCGAACACCACGACGAACACGTGTTGCAGCGCGGGGATGCCCTGGGTGGAGGTCGGCGCCGCCGCGGCTGTGCTTGGCGGCTCGCCCGAGCCGGTGGAAGCCGTCGGGCCGGCCGCCGAGCAGTTCACCAGGGCCAGCGCCACCATGAGCATGCCGCACAGCAGGATGGTCCGCAGGACCCTCGTTGTCATGGTTTCCTTTTCAAGAAGGGACGGCTGCAGAGATTATAGGCCCGGTCATTTCCGGGGCGGTGCGCCCTCCCATTTTGGCAGCGGCACGCCCTCCAGCGTGGCCAGCCGGCCCACGGGATAGAGTCCCATGTGCGGATCCCACCAGGGCGAACGCTGGTAAAAGAAGTTCAGGCGC
>CBRAFF010000003.1:0-17878 GCA_967755155.1 uncultured bacterium | reverse complement strand
CCCGGCGTGAAGACGGGCATGCCGGTGCACTACGACAACCCGGCCGAGGTGGGCGCCGACCGCATCGTCAACGGCGTGGCCGCCTTCGAGAAGTTCGGCGGGCCGTGCATCGTGGTGGATTTCGGCACCGCCACCACCTTCGACGCCGTCTCCAAGAAGGGCGAGTACCTGGGCGGCGTCATCGCGCCGGGCATCGGCATCTCCTCCGAAGCTCTGTTCGAACGAACGGCCCGCCTGCCGCGCGTGGATATCCGCAAGCCCGGCCGCGTCATCGGCTCCAACACCGTCGGCAGCGTGCAGTCCGGGCTCTACTCCGGATACCTCGGCCTGGTGGACGGCATCCTGGAGCGCCTGCTGGCCGAGTTGGGTCCGGAGACGAAGGTCGTCGCCACGGGAGGGCTGGCGTCTCTGATGGCATCGGGCTCGCGCTTCATCAGCGCCGTGGACGACCTGCTCACGCTCGACGGGCTGCGCATCCTATGGGAGCGCAACGCCGCCCCAGGCCGCGCCCGCCCCTCTGGCTCGGCGCCGGAAGAGAAGTCCGCTGCGCGCGGCGCCCGCCCCAGAGTCGCGAAGCGACGGTAACTCGATAGCCCGGCACGTAAGTGCCGGGTGAGCAGGGCGGAAGATCGCGAGTCCCGCAGGGACGGCACTCCTCCAACTCGATGGAAAACTACTTCAACTACTTCACCGAGATCGAGGAGCACTTCCAGCGCCGCCGCGGCACCACGCTCCTGCTCTCCACGCTCGACTGGGCGCTGATCGAGACCTGGAAGGACGCGGGCATCCCGCTGGCAGCGGTGCTGCGCGGCATCGATGCCGCCTTCGAGAGCCGCGCCAAACGGCCCTCGCCGCGCAAGGTCAACAGCCTGGCCTACTGCGCCCAGGAGGTGCTGGCCGCGGCCGACGATATGAAAGAGGCGGCGGTCGGAGTCGCGCCCGCCGGCCCAGCGAAGGAATCCGGCCCTGAGCCGGCCGAGCTCGCCTCCTACCTCGAGCAAAACGCCGCACAACTCGAAGCCGCGAAGCTGCCACAGGCCGCGCAGAACGTCGGCCGCGAAGCAGCGCAAACCCTGCGCGGCCTCGCTTCCGCCCTGAAGGAATCCGCCGTCCCCGCCTCAGGCGGGCTCGAAGACCTGGAGCGCCGCCTGACGGCGATGGAAGAGAAGCTGCTCGCGGCGCTGGTCGCCGCCTCGCCCGACGAGGAGTTGGTGCGCGTCCGCGCCGAGGCCGACCACGACATCGCTCCCTACCGCCGCAAACTCTCCGCCGCGCATATCGGGCAGCTACACCGCCAGTACGTCCACAAACGCCTGCTCGAGCAGCACGACCTGCCGCGGTTGAGCTTGTTCTACATGTGACGCCCATGGAACTCACCATCGAAAAGCTGATCTACGGCGGTGACGGCCTGGCGCGGCTGGGGGCCGACGAGCACGGCCCGGGCAAAGCCGTCTTCCTGCCGTTCGTTCTTGCCGGCGAGCGCGTAGAAGCGCAGCTCGTCGAAGAGAAGCGCGGCTTCGCCCGCGCCCGCGCGGAAAAGATCCTCGAGCCCTCGGCGGAGCGCATCCCGCCCGCGTGCCGCTACTTCGAATCCTGCGGCGGATGTCACTACCAGCACGCCGGCTACGACCACCAGTTGGCCGTGAAGTCCGGCATCCTGCGCGAGACGCTGCGGCGCACGGCGAAGCTCGACTGGCAGGGCGAGATCCAGGCGCATGCCTCGCCGCCCTGGGGCTATCGCAACCGCACCCGCATGCACCTGCGCGCCGAGCCCTTCGCGTTGGGTTACCACCGCTTCGGCTCGAACACGCTGCTCGAGGTGGAGGAGTGCCCCATCAGCTCGCCGCTCATCAACCGCGCCATCGCGGCGGTGTGGCGGATGGGGCGCGAGGGCAAGGTCGCGGCGGCAGTCGGCGAGATCGAATTCTTCGCCAATGCAGAGGATGCCGCGCTGGTGGTCGCGCTGACGCTCGACCCCGCGTCCGGCCCCGTGCAACCGGGGTCCGAGGTGGCAAAGTTCGCGGAAGCGCTGCGCGCCGCGCTTCCGGAGGTGACGGGCATCGCGCTGTTCTCGCCGGCTGCGGGCGAACTTCTGGTCAGCGAAGACGTTCCCAGGGAGCTGGAGCCGCTCTTCGGCGAGCCGGCACTGGTCTACAACACGCGCGAGGCGCGCTACCGCGTGCATGCCGGCTCGTTCTTCCAGACCAACCGCTTCCTGGTGGACCGCCTGGTGGAGCTGGTGACGGCGGGCCGCAGCGGCGACCGCGCGCTCGACCTCTATGCCGGCGTCGGCCTGTTCTCGCTGATGCTCTCGCAGAGCTTTCGCGAGGTGACGGCGGTGGAAGCCGCGCCCTTTGCCTTCCACGACCTGCGCCGCAACTCGCCCTCGAACGTCGCCGCCATCCACGCGCCGGTGGAGGAGTTCCTGGCCGCGCTGCCGCCGCCGGGGAAATGCGAGCTGGTCGTCGTCGATCCGCCGCGCGCCGGGCTGGGCGAAAAGACGGCGCGGGCAGTGGCGGGGCTGGGCGCGCCCCGCCTGACCTATGTTTCCTGCGACCCGGCCACGCTCTCCCGCGACCTGCGCGTGCTGCTAGAATCCGGCTACTGCGTGGACCAGGTCCACCTGGTGGACCTGTTCCCGCAGACGTTCCATATCGAAAGCGTGTTTCACCTGGCCCGTCAGTCGTAAGCTCTCCCAGGCCGCCGACTTGACTGCAAGCCCCAACCCCGTCGCCCGCCAGAACGATGGCGGGCGGTTCCCGTGGAGCCGCCAGCCGCTCTTCCTCGCCGCCGCGGCCTTTGCCGCGGGAATCCTGCTGGGCGATCACGCGTGGCGTCCGCCGATGTGGTGGCTGGGGGCCGCGGTCGTTTGCGCCGCCGCGGCCGCGCTCTTGCTCGGACGCCGCTTGCGCCTGGCCTGCGGCCTCGCACTCGTGGCGTTGCTCTGCCTCGGCGCCTTGAGCACGGCCGCGCCGCCCGCCGCCGATCCCGGTGCGGAAGCCATCGCTCCCTTCGCCGACGGTCGCGAGGTCACGGTCACCGCGCACGTCACGCGCGACGGCATCCTGCGGGAGAATCCGCGCGGCGCGCGCCAGTCGCTCGACCTGGAAACCGAGTCGCTCAGCTTCGAGGGCGCGAGCACTCCCGTGCGCGCCGGCATCCGCCTGACGATTTACCCCGCGCCCGACGATGAAAAAGCAGATGACGACGCGGTGGACGACGCCGCCGCCCCCGAGCCGCCCGTCTCTCCCGTCTATCTCTATGGCCAGCGGCTGCGCTTCTCGACGCGCCTGCGCCAGCCGCGCAACTTCGGCAACCCCGGCGCGCTCGACTACGCCCGAGTGCTGGCGCAGCAGGGCATCGCCGCCTCGGCCTCGGCGCGCGCCGACCGCGTGGAGCCGCTCTCCGGCTTCTCCGGCAGCCGCGCCGCGTTGTGGCGCAGCCAGCTTCGTCGCGGCCTGCGCGCCCGCCTGACCGCGCTCTGGGGCAGGGAAGACGGCGCGCTGCTCGCCGCCATGCTCATCGGCGAGCGCACCTTCCTCGACCGCCAGACCCGGCTCGACTTCCAGCGCACCGGCGTCTACCACATCCTGGTGGTCTCCGGGATGAACGTCGGCATCCTCGCCTTCGTGGTCTTCTGGGTATTGCGGCGGCTGCGGGTGAACGAGGCCTGGACCGCCGTCGTGACCCTGCTCTCCGCCTCTGCCTACGCTTATCTCACCGAAGGCGGCATCCCCATCCTGCGCGCCACGCTGATGCTGGGGATTTATCTGGGCGCGCGCCTGGTCTACCGCGACCGCGCCCCGTTGAATGCCGTGGGGACCGCCGCGCTCCTCCTGCTGGCGCTCGATCCCCGCGCGCTCTTCGACGCCGGCTTCCAGCTCAGCTTCCTGGCGGTGGTCGCCATTGCCGGCATCGGCGTGCCGCTGCTGGAGCGGACCTCCGAGCCCTACCGCCGCGGCCTCCGCCAGCTCGACGCCGTGGACTACGACGTCTCGCTCCCGCCCCGCGTCGCTCAGTTCCGCCTCGACCTGCGCCTCGTCTCCGGACGCCTTGCGCGCTTCCTGGGCGAGCGTCTTGCCCGCTGGCTGCTGCTCGGCTGCGGCCGCGCGGCGTTAGGCATCTACGACGTCATGGTCATCGCCGCACTCATGCAGGTGGCGCTGGCGCTGCCCATGGCCTACTACTTCCATCGCGCCACCGTGGCCGGCCTCCCCGCCAACATCGTAGTGGTGACTCTGGTGGGCGTGCTGATGCCGGCGGCCATCGCGACGCTCGTGCTGGCGGAGCTCTGGGCCCCGCTGGCCTGGTTCCCCGCCCTGCTCACGGGGTGGACGCTCCACGGCATCACCGGCTCGGTGAGGACGCTGGGCGGGCTGCGCGTGGCCGAGTTCCGCATCGCCGACCCAACGCTTCCCGCGGCGCTGGCTGCGGCCGCCGCGCTCGCCTACGCCATCATGGTCGCGCGCCGGAACCGCTGGCTCACCGCCTCCGGCCTGGCGGCGCTGGTGGCGACGGCGCTGTGGCTCGCCGCGGTGCCGCCGACTCCCGCGGCGCAGCAGCCCGGCGCGCTCGAGGTCACGGTACTCGACGTCGGACAGGGCGACTCCATCCTCGTGGTCTCGCCGCAAGGCCGAACACTTCTGGTGGATGGCGGCGGCTCACTCGGCGGCCAGGCGTCGGAGTTTGACGTAGGCGAGGCCGTGGTCTCTCCCTACTTGTGGTCGCGCGGCCTCACGCGCCTCGACGCCGTGGCCCTCACCCACGCGCACGCCGACCACATCGGCGGGCTGGCGGCCGTGCTGCGCAACTTTCGCCCGCGCGAACTCTGGCTGGGGACGAATCCCGCGACGCCCGCCCTGGCCGCGCTCCTCGACGAAGCCGCGCGCCAGCAGGTCAAGGTCGTCCACTACGCCGCGGGCGACCGCTTCGAGTTCGGAGGAACACAGGTGGAGGTGCTGGCGCCGCCGCGCGACTGGCAGGTGACCCGGCGCCCGCGCAACAACGATTCCCTGGCGCTGCGCCTCAGCCTGGGCGCGACCTCGGTCGTGCTCGCGGGCGACGCCGAGCAGCGCATCGAGCGCTTCATCGCCCAATCCCAAGCTCAGCCCCAGGCCGACCTGCTCAAGGTGGCGCACCACGGCAGCGCCACCTCGACCACGCCCGAGCTGCTCGCAGCCGTGCATCCGCGCTACGGCGTCATCTCGGTGGGCTTCCGCAGTCCTTTTGGACATCCGCGGCCGGAGGTCCTGGCGCGCCTGCAAGCGGCCAGGGTCGCTACCTACCGCACGGACACGCAGGGCGCGGTCAGCTTCTACCTCGACGGGCGCGCGGTCACGGTTCGGCTCCCGGCTCACCGTTAGTTTCCATCTCGGCGCCCGGGCTGGCGCGGTATTCCTCGATGACCCGCCGCGCTTCCTGGGCGTGCTCCGGGGCCACGCGCAGCACCACACCGCCCACGCCGGGGAGGATCTCCTGCTGGGCGTAGAGCGACGTCATCAGCGCCTCGATGCCTTCCGCTTCGAGCAGGCCGTGCACCACCAGCGCCTCGGAATCCTCCGCCGTCTCAAAGACCGTGACCAGCTCCGCCGACTTTTTCTCTTCCGGACTCATACGGAACCGAGCATACCACCGCCCGGGACCGGATCGTTACACCGCGCCGGCCCTTCTCCGCGCTCTCTGTGAAATCCTCTACGTCCTCTGCGTTTTAAGATGTTCGAGCGCGAGGTATGATGAGCGGAATGGAATTGCCCCACCCGGAAGAGCCGGCCCAAGCCTCCGCCGCGGATGAAGCCGCCCACGAAGCAGAAGACGAGCGCCGCCGGCTCCGCCGCCTGCAGGTCCTCGTGGGCATGGTGATGTCGGTCATCGCGCAGGACCCGGCGATGACCGTGGAAGAAGCCGCGGAGATGGTGGCCAACACCCGCCGCGCCGCCCTCGCCCTGTTCCCCGGCAAGGAGCTGGCCTTCGACCTCATCTACAAGCCGCGCCTGGAGCGGCTCATCCGCGAGCGCTTCCACCTGCAATGAGGTTCCGGTGGAAGAGCGGGCCTTCAGCCCCGCGTACAGCGAGCCCTGGATCTTCCGGTGGAAGAGCGGGGCTTCAGCCCCGCGTAGAACGGCTCTTTCCGCGGGGCTTTAGCCCCGGGCCTCAGTGCCGGTCGATGCGCACCAGGTGGAGGGTCAGCGTTCCCCAGAACATGCGCGCGCGCATCTGCACCGGGATGCGGGCCACGTCGTCGGAATACCATATCCACACCTGCCCGCGGTCCTTGAGCACGCCGGAGGTGGCGCGCGGCTGCACGCGCACCGTCTGAAAGGTGCCGGCGGGCGTGCGCACCTCCTCGCGCGCCTCCACCTGCGCCTCCACCTGCGTGGTGCGGCCGCCGTCGTTCAGCGGGAAGCTGTAGGTGGCGCCGGGCGCGAGCGGCTGCGAGCCCAGGTAGTAGATGCCGGAGACCACATCGGTCACGCATTCCGGGATGTCGTTCTCCACTTTCTTGGATTTGCCGGAGCGCAGGTTGGTCTCCTGCAGCACGCTCTTGCGGCGGGCGTAGTCGAAGCGGATGGAGGTTTGCAGCTTGCGGAAGCCTTCCTCGGTGTTCTTGGTGAGGTTGCGCGAGCAGAAAGTCTTGCGGTCGAAGAAAGCCTCAAAGCGGTCGTGGACGGTGTAGAGCAGCGCGGCCACGCCGATGGAATCGGCGGTGGCCACGACCCGCTGCTCCGAGCCCGCGTCCTCGATGCGCAGCGTGGCCCGGCCCGCCTTCCACAGCCGCCACTCCACCTCGTAGACGTAGGTTTCGCCGCTGGTGAAATGACGCTTCGCCGGAGCCTTGAGCCCGGGAGAGGGCGCCGCCGTGCTGGGCGTGGGGCCGGAGGCAGGAGGGGCCGCCGGCTTCTGGGCGACGCCCGCACCCGGCGCGAGCAGAATTGCGGCCAGGACGAACAGCGCGGGTTTGGGCAAAGCTGGACTCACAAGGAATGAAGGAACTGTGGGCCTCACGAAAACCGGAGGAGCTTCACCACCAGCGCCGCCAGCATCGCCACCGCGCCCAATAGGGCATTGTACTCGCGGTGTTGCAGGTAGAGTTCTCGGGAAAAGCGGCCCGGGGCGGCGCCGGCGGCGTCGAAGCGCGGCCACAGCCGCGGCACGCGTCGCGCGTACTCCTCGAACTCGGGGAAGTGGGCGCGCAGCCAGGCTTCCTCCGAGAGGATCACCGGCAAATACACCGCGAGAAAGAAGACGAGCATGGCCGCCGCCAGCCACCAGTCGCGCGCCGCCACCGCGAATCCCGCGGCCATGAGCAGCGAGCCCAGGTAGAGCGGATTGCGCACGTACGCGTACGGCCCGCTGGCGGTGACCTCGGCGTTCTTGCGCAAGTGTCCCGAGGCCACGGCGCGCAGTCCGAGTCCCAGCACGATGAAGACGCTGGCTTCGAGCAGCGATGGCCAGCTTGGCCGCGCCCGCCACAGATAGGCGGCCGCCAGGACGAATCCCAGCGGGACGCGGATGCGGCGGGCGATCTTGCTCCAGCTATTCATGCTCCCTCAACAGTTGTCGCGCAGCGGCCACGACCTCCTCCGCGGTGATAGCCAGCATCCCGGGATCCATTTCTGCGCGGTGCGCATACGAAGTCTCACTGGCCGCCGAGCGCAGCACCACGTTGCGAGTCCCGAAGGGCCCGTTGCGCGCCGGGTCGGTAGGCCCGAAGACCCCCACCACGGGCACCTCCAGCGCCGCCGCCAGGTGCATGGGCCCGGTGTCGCCGCCCAGGAAGAGTTGCGCTCTTCGCGTCAGCGCTATCAGCTCGGAGACGGAGCAGGAGAGCACCTCGGCGGCGCCGCCGCTCGCAGCCACCACTTCCTGCGCCAGCGCTTCTTCGCCCGGCCCGTGGTTGACCAGCGTGCGCAGGCCGTCCGCGGCCAGCGCGCGCGCGGCTTCGCCGTAGCGCGCGGCCGGCCACAGCTTGGCGCCCCAGCCGCCGCCGGGAGCGAGCAGCAGGAAGCGCTCCGCGCCGCGGCGCCGCAGCTCCCGCTCGCACCAGGCCTCGGCCTCCGCATCGCGCGGCAACTCGAAGCGAGCGGGTAGCGCCGGCGTCTCGCCGGCAACGAAACCGCTCACAGGGATGCCGCCCGCATCCCGCCCGATCAGCGCCCGCGCCAGCCCGAGATTCATCTCCACCACGTGCGCGCCTTCGCGCGAGACCGCGCGGGTGTAGAACATCGTCGCGGCGGATTCTTTCGGGTCGGCAAAGCCCAGGCGCACCGGCGCGCCACTGGCCTTGGCCACCAGCGCCGACTTCATCAGTCCCTGAAAATCGATGGCCGCGTCATAATCCGCCGCGCGCAAGCCGCGCAGCGCGCCCGCGGCCTCGCCCCAGGTCTCGTCGGAAAGCGGCGCAGCGCGCCACGCCGAGGTGTCCACAGCATGAATGGCGTCCACCAGCGGCTTGGCAGGCGAGCGCGGCGCGTCGGGTGCGGTGCCGGCAACAGCCAGCAGTTCAGCCCAGCGTTCCTCGACCGCCCAGCCGATGCGGGCGTCGGGGAAGGCGTCGCGCAGCGCGGCCACTGCGGCGAGCGCGTGGATCACGTCGCCCATCGCGCCCAACCGGACGGCTAGGATGGCTTCCATTTCCGCAGCATCCCGCTGGAGGAGTGGCGTTTCGAGTCGCCCACGATGCGCACCTCGCCGCCGCACGCGCGGACCACGTCGCGCTCCGGGACCGTCCGGGCGGTGTAGTCGGTGCCCTTGGCGTGGATGTCGGGGCGGAGCTCGCGGACGAGCGCACGCACGTCGGGCTCGGGGAAGATGACTACCGCATCCACCGCCGCCAGGGCCGCGAGGATCTCGGCCCGTTCCCCGGCAGGGATGTGAGGACGGCCCTTGCCCTTGAGCTTGCGCACGGTCGAGTCGGCGTTCACGGCGACCACCAGCCGCCCGCCCAAGGCCTTCGCCGCCGCGAGATAGCGGATGTGTCCCACGTGCAGCACGTCAAAGCATCCGTTGGTCAGGATGACGCGCTCTCCCGCGCGCCGCCAGCGGGCAACGGCGCGGCGCAGCGCGGGACGGCTCAGGATCTTGTTTTTGTTCACCGGTGGGAGAGTCTACAAGAAAACATTCCGAGCCGGGTGCCCCACGTTCGCGCCGCGGGTTTCGGCGCTAACGTGGGCAGGTAGCGCCTCCTCTAGCGGATGTCATCCTGAGCGCAGCGAAGGACCTTCTCCGATGGATCCTGAGCGACCCAACCGCCGGCGCTCTTCACGAAGCGCAACAGAGTAGGTTCTTCGCCCGCCGGTGGCGGGCTCAGAATGACAGCCGAGAGAGTCCACAGCGACTTACCCGTGCCCGATGGCGGCCGCCAGCTCCTCGCGCGTGACCGTGGCGGTGCCGCGCTTCATCACCACGATGCCGCCGGCGTAGTTGGCCAGCCGCGCCGCCTCGTCCGGCTCCGCGCCCGCCGCCAGCGCCGCGGTGAAGGTGGCGATGACGGTATCGCCGGCGCCGGTGACGTCCGCGATCTGGTCGGAGCCGTGGATGGGGATGGCCACCGGCTTCTTCCCGCGCGCGAAGGTCACCATGCCGTCGCGCCCGCGGGTGATGACCAGCGAATCCAGCTTCATCTTCCCCAGCAGCGCCTTGCCCGCCTCCGCCAACCGCGCCGCGTCACTGCCGATGCGGATGCCCAGCGCCTCTTCCACCTCGGGCTCGTTGGGGGTAGCGGCGTTGGCGCCCGTGAATTCCAGCATGCGGTAGCGCGAGTCGAGCGTCACCGGCACGCCGTTGAGCGACGAGCGGGCGCGGATGGCGTCGAGGATGGCGGGCGTAGCCGCGCCGTAGCCGTAGTCGGAAATCAGCAGCGCGTCCGACGCCCGCACGTACAGCCGCGCCGCCCGCACCAGCTCGCGCACCGTGAGCCGGTCGAGTCCTTCGTCCGGTTCCTTGTCCACCCGCACCACCTGCTGCCGGCTGGAGTGCGCCGTTCCTGCCAGGATGCGCGTCTTGGTGACGGTCGCGTGGCCCTTGCGCTTGAGGATGCCGTTGATGGGGATCTTCTGGTGGCGGAAGCATTCGAGCAGCAGGCGCCCGGCCTCGTCGTCACCCACCACACCCACGGGGAGCACGCTCACCCCCAGCGCCGCCAGGTTGCAGACGGCGTTCGCGCCGCCGCCCGGCACCACGCTGCGCTCGCGATGCTTCAGGATGAGCACCGGGGCCTCGCGCGAAACCCGCGAGATCTCGCCGAAGACGAACTCGTCCGCCACCAGGTCGCCCACCACGGTCACGGTGACGTTGGGGAAGGCGTCCAGTATCTTGCGCAGGCGCTCGGCGTGCTTGCTCATGTCAGCTTTCGGGGAACCCGCTGGCGCAAGATTCTCTCATGGCGGGGCGGTTTTCGGTGGAAGAGCGGGCCTTCAGGCCCGCGTAGGTGCGACCCGGAAAGGGGCTTTAGCCCCGGGGCTGAAGCCCACCAAAAACGCCCCTTGCGCGGTCTTAAAGCCCCGCTCTTCCACCCCAAATCCCAATATTCCTGGCCCCTAGCCGCCGCCTCCGCTCGCCGCTCGCCCCTCGCCACTCACCACACGCATCACCGCCTCCACCGCCGCCTGCGCGTCCTCCAACTCCATGCGCACCGGGACCACGGCCAGCGGCTGGAGCGCGGACAGCAGCCCGCCCAGGTTCACCGCATCCTTCTCCGTGGTGACGAATCCCCCGGCGCCGCCGTGCTCCCGCAGGGCGAGCAGCTCGCGGACGTCCTCCTTGGTATAGGTGTGGTGGTCGCGATAGACGGCCTCGGCGGCGGGCGTGATGCCGGCGGCGCGCAGTTGCAGGAAGAAGCTCTGCGGGCGCGCGATGCCGCAGAAGGCCACGGGTTGCTGGGGAACGCCTTCGGGAAGGATGCCGCGACGCGCGCGCCACACCAATTTGCCGTCGAGCGGGAAGCGCGTGGAATCGGCGCCCGAGGTCAGCACCACGGCGTGAGCGCGCTTGAGCGCGGCGGGAGGCTCGCGCAGGCGGCCTACGGGCAGCAGGCGATCGCGCGCGTCCTCGGGCGTCACCAGGACGATATCGAAGTCGCGGGCCAGGGCGCGGTGCTGGAAGCCGTCGTCCAGCAGGTGCAGCCGCACGCCGAACTTTTCCTCGGCGACGCGGCCGGCGGCGTAGCGGTCTTCGCCCACGACCACCGGGACCTCCAGGCGCCGCGCGATGAGCAAGGGCTCGTCGCCGAAGTCGCGCGCCGAGCCGCCCGGATCCACCACGCGAACGCCTTTGGTCTGGCGTCCGTAGCCGCGGGAGAGCACGTCGAATGGGACGCCGCGCGCCTTCAGCAGCTCGCCGAACAGGATGACGAAGGGAGTCTTGCCGGAGCCGCCGGTGGAGAGGTTCCCGATGCTGACCACGGGCCCCGTGAGCCTGCGGGACTTCAGCCACTGGCGGTCGTAGAGGGCGTTGCGCACTTCCACGCCCACGCCAAATATGGCAGCAAGCAGGCTCATCGCCCTTCCGCGAGCTTGGGCGCCGGGTTGGGCGCGGGGATCCCCACCGGCTCGCTGGGGCGCATGCCCATCAGCACGGCCAGCGCATCGGCGGTACGCTGCGTGGCGCCCGCCTGCGCGTGCCAGGTGCGGCGGGCGAGTTCGCCCAGATGCTCGCGGGCGCCGCGGTCGCCCAGCAGTTGCAGCAAGGCGTCGGCCAGCGCCTGCGGCTCCGGGCGGACGATGCGCAACGCGCCGGCGCGGTCGAAGAGGCGGATGATGTCGCGGAAGTTCTCCGTGTGGGGCCCCACCAGGATGGCGGCGCCGCGTTGCGCCGGCTCCAGGATGTTGTGGCCGCCGCGCGGTACCAGGCTTCCGCCGACGAAGGCCACCGAACCCAGCGCGTACACCGCGCTCAGCTCGCCGATGGTGTCGAGCAGCAGCACGCCGCCGGCGACGCGCTCGTCCGCGGCCAGCGCCGTGCGCCTCTTCCACGGGATTCCCGAGGCGGCCAGCAGTCCGGCCACCGCATCAAAGCGCTCGGGATGCCGAGGCGCTATCACCATCGCCGCCTGAGGATGGCGGGTGAGCACAACCTCGAAGGCGCGCAGCAGCAGGTCTTCTTCGCCCTCGACCGTGCTGCCGCAGACCACGGTCTGGGCGGGCCCGGCGGCGGCCAGCGCCGCGCGCAGCGGATCGAGCGCCGGAGGAGGAAAAGCAGCGTGGGTGTCGAACTTGAGGTTGCCCGCCACCTGGACGCGCTCCGCCGCGGCGCCGATCGAGATGAGCCGGCGCTTGTCTTCCTCGCTCTGCGCCAGGAACAGCTTCACGTTGCGCAGGATGCGGGAGAGCAGCCCGCGCCAGCGGCGATAGCCGGGCAGGGAGCGGTCGGAGATGCGGGCGTTGACCACGGCCACGCGCGCGCCGCTCTCCCGCGCCAGGCGCAGGAAGTTGGGCCAGAACTCGGTCTCGGCCAGCACCACCAGCCGCGGCTGCAGCGCCCGCAGGTAGGGGCGGATGGCGAAGGCGAAGTCCAGCGGGAAGTAGAAGACGTTCTCCTCGCCGAAGCGCTCGCGCGCCAGCTTCTGTCCCGTGGTGGTGGTGGTGGAGACGACGACGCGGCCGCCGGGGAAGAGCGCCTGCAGTTCGGCGACCAGGCCGCTGGCGGCCAGCACCTCGCCCACGGAGACAGCGTGCATCCAGACGACGGCCGGCGCCGGCGGCCGCAGCAGGCGCGCCGGGACGCGGCCCAGCCGCTCGCCCACCCCGGCGCGGTACTTGCCCTGGCGCAGCATCTGGAGGAGCCAGTAGGGCGCGCCCACCAGGAACGCGGCCGCCAGAGCGAAGCTGTACAGAAGGTACATGCGTCCGCCATTGTAAGACGAGTTGCGCCCCGGCGCGGCGAGGTTGTGGGGAATCGTGCGCCGAAGGATAATCGTTCCATGCCTCAGGCCCGGAGTTCCCGCCGGCGTCCTCCGAAGTCCCGCTTCCTGCTGCTGACGCTCCTGCTGGCGAGCGCGGCGTGGCTCTTCGCGGAGAAACAGCGGCAGCCGCTGCCCAAGGCCTTCCACGCCAAGACCTATCCTGCGCACGAAACGCACCCGGAGGAGAAGGTCTCCATCGCCGTCGATCCCTACGACATGCCCGACAAGGCCGCCCTCTTCGTGGTGAACTACAAAGCCTCGGGCCTCATGCCCATGCACTTCATCATCTCCAACGACGGCGACCAGGCGGTCTCGCTGGTGGACATGCAGGTGGAGCTGATCACCTTCGACCGCAGCAAGATCCCGCCGGCCACGGTGGACGACCTCTACCGGCGTCTGAGCCGGCAAAAGCGCCGCGGCGACGAGCCCGCGCGCAACCCGCTGCCCGTTCCCCTGCCCCGGCAGAAGGTGAAGTTCTCGGTGAGCCCGGAGGCGCAGGCAGAGATCGAGGCCATGCAGTTCCGGGCGCGCGCGGTGGAGGCGCACTCGCTGCAATCCGGCTTCCTCACCTTCGACGTCCAGGGCATCGCCAATCCCCTGGCGGGAGCGCACCTCTACGTCCACGGCCTGCGCGACCAGGACGGCAAGGAGCTGTTCTACTTCGAGGTCCCCCTGGAGAAGTACCTCACCTACCGCCCCGGCCATCCCTGACCCAGGCAGCCTTCCGGGCGGTGCGTAGTGGTTTGCGGTTGACCCTGCTTTCCCAATAGTGGAAACTCATGTTCCCCCTGTGGCCGGCGCCTGCGCACCGGCGGCAAAGCACTGGCTTCACCGTCCCGGAGGCTCCGCAGCTGGGGAGAGACTTGCAGCAGTTCAAGCCAAAGCGCATACGCAAGGGCCAGAAGAGCAAGCCGGAGCCCGGGCCGGCGGGGCTGCGGCCGCGGGCGACGCGCTTTCCCGTTCAGATCCCCTTCCGCTACCGGCGCGGCGGCGAGCTGGAGTGGCGCCAGGGCACCACGGAGAACATGAGCTGCTCCGGGGTGCTCTTCCGCGCCCAGCAACTGCTCCCACCGGAGAGCGCCCTGGAGATGCAGTTTGTGCTGCCGCCCGAGTTGGCCGGCGAGGCGGCGGAAGAAGTCAGCTGCCACGGGTACGTGGTGCGCGCCGTGCAGCCCGGACGGCGGGGCCAGCCCCCGGCCCTGGCTTCCAAGCTGCTGGACTGCATCTTCATCCATCCCGTGGAGGCCCTTTCCCGCATGCCGGGGGAGATCCGGCGCGGCGAAGAGGCGCTACGCTTCTCGGAAGAGAAGTTCGCCAAGGCCTTCCGCGCCAGCCCCGACGCCATCACCATCACCACCGTGGACGAAGGCCGCTACATCGAGGTGAACGACAGCTTCCTCCGGCTGAGCGGCTACACGCGGGAGGAGGTCATCGGGCGGACCTCGCTGGAGCTGAATCTGTGGGCCGACCCGGCGGACCGCGCCTGCCTGGTGGAGCCGCTGCGCCGCAATCAGCCGGTGCGCGACCTGGAGCTGCGCTTCCGGAACAAGTCCGGCCGGACCGGGCTCACCCTGGTCTCCGCCGATCGCCTGGAGCTGGGCGGGCAGGATTGCCTGCTCACCGTGACCCGCGACCTCACCGAGCAGAAGCTGAAGGAAGGGGAGGTGCAGCGCCAGCAGGACTTCCTGCGCAAGGTGCTGGACGCCAACCCCAACCTGGTGTTCGTGAAGGATTGGGACGGAAAGTTCACGCTGGCCAATCGCGCCGTGGCGGAGATCTATGGCACCACGCCGGAAGGCCTGGTGGGCCGCACCGACGCCGACTTCAATCCCAACACGCAGCAGGTGGAAAACTTCCTGCGGGCGGACCGCGAAGTGATGAGCACGGGGAAGGAGAAGCTTATCCCCGCGGAGCCGGTCTCGGACGCTCGCTCCGGCGAAGTGCGCTGGTTCCAGACCCGCAAGACCCCGCTGTTCGCCGGCGACGGGAGCGCCACCCACGTCCTCGGGGTCTCCACCGACGTCAGCGAGCACCAGCGCGCCGCGCGCTTGCAGACGGCGCTCTACCGCATCGCCGAGACCGCCAGCTCGCCCGCCGACCTGCGCACCATGTTCGCAGCCATCCACGCCATCGTGGGCGGCTTGATGGATGCCCGCAATTTCTACATCGCGCTCTACGATCCCGCCGCCGGCCTGCTCAGCTTCCCCTACTTCGTGGACGAGGAGGACGTGACCCCGGCTTCCAAGAAGCCCGGCAAGGGACTGACCGAATACGTGTTGCGCACGGGCCAGCCGCTGCTGGCCTCCCCCGAGGTCTTCGAGAACCTGATCCGCCAGGGCGAGGCGGAGAACGTCGGCGCTCCCTCGGTGGACTGGCTGGGCGTCCCGCTGAAGGCGGGAGAGCAGACCTTCGGAGTCCTGGTGGTGCAGAGCTACAAGGAGAACGTCCGCTTCAGCGAGACCGACAAGGGGATCCTCACCTTCGTCTCGCAGCAGGTGGCCAACGCCATCGAGCACAAACGCAGCGAGGAAGCGCTGCGACGCTCCGAGGCCAGCTACCGCTCCCTCATCGAGGGCGCCGCCTACGGCATCTACCGCTCCGACATGCAGGGAAGGCTGCTGGAGGTCAACCCGGCGCTGGTGGAGATGCTGGGCTATGACTCCGAGGCCGATCTGCTGTCGCGCAATCTCGCGGCCGATGTCTATGCCGACCCCGCCGAGCGCGCCCAGCTCATCGCCCGCCACCAGGATCAGGACCGCTTCCAGGGCGTGGAAGTGAACTGGAAGCGCAAGGACGGCTCCGTCCTGGCCGTGCGTCTGACCGGCCGCCCGGTGCTCGACGCCGAGGGAAGGCTGGAGTACTTCGAGGGTATCGTGGAGAACGTTGCGGAACGGCGGGCGCTGGAGGACCAGTTGCGCCAGTCCCAGAAGATGGAGGCGGTGGGACAACTGGCCGGCGGCATCGCCCACGACTTCAACAACCTGCTGGAAGTCATCATGGGCTACAGCGACCTGCTGGTGGAGAGCCTGCCGCCCGAGGGGCCCCACCGGCGCCAGGCGGAGGAGATCTACAAAGCGGGGAAGCGCGCCGCCGGCCTCACCCGCCAATTGCTGGCCTTCAGCCGCAAGCAGGTGCTGCAGCCCAGGGTGCTGGACTTGAACGCCATCGTCACCGACCTGACCAAGCTGCTGCGGCGCACCATCGGCGAGCACATCGAGTTTGCCGCCCGGCTCTCGCCCGCGCTGGGGCGGGTGAAGGCCGATCCCAACCAGCTCGAGCAGATCCTGATGAACCTGGCGGTGAACGCCCGCGACGCCATGCCGCACGGCGGCTCCCTGCAGCTCGAGACCTCCAACGTCACCGTGGATGAGGCCTTCGCCCAGCAGCACACCGGCCTGCGTCCCGGCGACTACGTGCTGCTCGCCGTCGCCGACACCGGCTCCGGCATGGACCTGAAAGTCCAGGCGCGCGTCTTCGAGCCCTTCTTCACCACCAAGGAAAAAGGCAAAGGGACGGGGCTGGGCCTGGCGACGGTCTACGGCATCGTCAAGCAGAGCGACGGCTACATCGCCGTGGAGAGCGCGCCCGGGCAGGGCACACGCTTCCGCATCTACCTGCCGCGGGTGGAGGCGCCGGCGACGGCGCCCGCCCAGCCGGAAAAGCCGGCCGCGGCCGCGGGCTCGGAGACCATCCTGCTGGTGGAAGACGAGGAGTCGGTGCGCCGGCTGGCGCGCGCTTTCCTGGAGAACCGCGGCTACAAGGTGCTGGAGGCCCGCGACGGCCCCCACGCCGTAGAGATCTGCGAGCAGCGCACCGTTCCCATCCACCTCATGGTCACCGACGTGGTCATGCCCAAGATGGGCGGGCGCGAACTGGCGCAGCGCGTGGCTCCCATCCGCCCGGAGATGAAAGTGCTGTTCGTCTCCGGCTATACCGGCGATTCCCTGGTCCTGCCCGGCCCCCACGCCGCCTTCCTGGAAAAGCCCTTCGGGCCCGGCGACCTGGTGAAGAAGGTGCGCCAGATCCTCGACCAGAAGCCTTCCTGAGGGCGGGGAGCGTCGCGCAGGGCGGGACTATAATCGCCTTTTATGCCCGTGCAGTCCGAGGCTTCCATCGCCGCGCGCGCCCCTTACGAACCGGTCATCGGGCTGGAAGTCCACGTCCAACTCCTCACCCAGACCAAGATCTTCTGCTCCTGCTCCACCAAATTCGGCGCGCCGCCCAACACCAACGTTTGTCCCGTCTGCCTGGGACTGCCGGGAGCGCTGCCCGTGCTCAACCGCCAAGCGGTGGAGTTCGCCGTGCGCGCCGCGCTGGCCCTGAACTGCCGCGTCAATGAGACCTCCATCTTCGCGCGCAAGAACTACTTCTATCCCGACCTGCCCAAGGGCTACCAGATCTCGCAGTACGACCGCCCGCTCTCCGAGCACGGCTTTGTCGAGCTCAAGACCGGCGGCGGCTCGAAGCGCATCGGCATCACGCGCCTGCACCTGGAAGAAGACGCGGGCAAGAGCCTGCACGAGGGTTTCGCCGACTCCGCCGAGCACACCTACATCGACCTGAACCGCTCGGGCGTCCCGCTCATCGAGATCGTCAGCGAGCCGGAGCTCGCCTCGCCCGAGGAGGCCTACGAGTACCTGACGCGCCTGAAGGAGATCATCCTGTATACCGGAGTGAGCGACTGCAACATGGAGGAAGGCTCGCTGCGCTGCGACGCCAACGTCAGCGTCCGCCGCCGCGGCGAGAAAGAATTCGGCACCAAGGCCGAAGTGAAGAACGTCAACTCCTTCCGCTTCATCCGCCAGGCGCTGGAGTACGAGATCGAGCGGCACATCGGCGTGCTTGACTCCGGCGGCCGCATCGCCCAGGAGACGCGGCTCTACAACTCCCAGGAGGGCAAGACCTACAGCATGCGCTCGAAAGAACAGGCGCACGACTACCGCTACTTCCCTGAGCCCGACCTGCTGCCGCTGGTGGTGG
>CBRAFF010000002.1:0-18048 GCA_967755155.1 uncultured bacterium | reverse complement strand
TGGCCCGCCAGGCGCTGTTTTTCCGGCATTGGGGCTAGGCCAGCTCACTCTCCAGCGCGCTCAGCACCTCTTCATCCACATCCCACTTCTTCAGTATCTTGAAGACCACGCTGCTGGCGAACCCAGCCCGCGCCAGGGCGCGGAAGATGCGCGCGGCGTCCTTCTGCGTCCGCGGCTTGGCCATGCGCTTGCGGCGCAGGTGTTCCCGCGCCAGCTTTTCCTCGCTCACGCCGGCATACGCGCTCGCGACCGCCTTCTCGATGACGTCGCCGTGTACCCCTTTGGCCTTCAGGTCGGTGACCACCCGCCTCCGCCCGAACTTCTCGTTCTCTTTGCGATAGGAGGAGTAGGCCTCGGCGAAGCGCGCGTCGTTCAGGTACTTCTGGTCCTTCAGCCGCTCCACCACCGCCTCGATTAAAGCCTCGCCGTTCTCCTGACCCGTCACGCGCTGGCGCAGCAGCCGCTTGAGCTCAGCCACCGAGCGCATGTGGCGGCCCAGCGCCCCGATGGCGTAGTCGTAGAGCGCGGGTTCGTCGTAGGTCTTGCGTGAGCGCCGGAAGGTCATGGGGCCAGGGCAAAGGTAAAAGGGAAAAGGGAAAAGGTAAATGCAAAACGCAAAGGGCGAATTCGCCAGGTGGCAGGTCCGGTAAAAGGCCTGCGGCGAAAGGCGAGCCCGAATCTGGGAAATGAGGAACGAGAAACGAAAAACCAAAAGGCAAGAAGCGGATGCTCCTTGCCTCTGATTCTCATTTTTTCCTTTTTACCTTTTCCCGTTGCCCTGTTTCTAACCCTTGCCGTAGCTCGCGCCTTCCATCTGCTCGCGGGCGGTGTCGGTGCCCGACCCAATGCCCGAGCAGCGCAGCTTGAAGTCGTCGGGGTTAGTGGCATTCTCCAGCGCCGTCTCGTAGTTGATCAGGTTCTGGGTATACAGGTCGTACAGCGACTGGTCGAAGGTCTGCATGCCGTACTGCGAGACGCCGGCGGCCAGCGCCTCATGGATGCTGCGGGTCTTTTCCGGCACCATGATGCACTCGCGGATGTACGCGGTGGCGATCAGCACCTCGATGGCGGGCACGCGCCCGGTGCCGTCGGAGCGCTTGACCAGCCGCTGGCTGATCACCGCCTTGAGCGTCGCCGCCAGCTGGATGCGCACCTGCTTCTGCTCCGGCGGCGGGAACACCGAGATGATGCGGTTGATGGTCTCCACCGCGTCCAGGGTGTGCAGGGTGGAGAACACCATGTGGCCGGTCTCGGCCGCGTGCAGCGCCGTCCCGATGGTTTCCAGGTCGCGCATTTCGCCCACCAGGATGACGTCGGGGTCCTGGCGCAGGCTGGCGCGCAAGGCGGCGGAGAACGACGCCGTATCCACTTCCACCTCGCGCTGGTTCACGAATCCTTTCTTGTCGCGGTGCAGGAACTCGATGGGGTCCTCGATGGTGATGATGTGCTCCGGCCGCGTGGAGTTGATGCGGTCCAGCATGGCGGCGAGCGTCGTGGATTTTCCCGAGCCCGTGATCCCGGTCACCAGCACCAGCCCGCGCGCTTCTTCGCAGATCTGCTCGATGATCTTGGGCATGTACAGCTCGTCCAGCGCCCGGATCTTGGTGGGGATCACGCGCAACACCACGCCCACGTTGCCGCGCTGCTGGAAGACGTTCACGCGGAAGCGCCCCAGTCCGGCGACGCCGTACGCCATATCCAGCTCCGTGTTCTCCTTGAACTTCTGCTTCTGCCGGTTGGACATCATGCTGAAGGCCATGTTCAGCATGTCCTCGGCGGAGACGCGCGGCTGGTCGGTCAGCGGCACCAGTTCGCCGTCCACCCGCAGGTAGGGGTAGTTGCCCACCTTCAGGTGCAAGTCCGAGGCCTTGCGCTCCATGGCGATGCGTAGCAGGTCGTCTATGTGCATGGCGGTACCCCTTCGGCAGGAGGTGCTTTAGGGGGTGAAAGTACCATAAACCCCTGGCCGTTAGCTAGCCAGCGATTCGACCCCAATGCAAAATTCAAAATGCAAAATTCAAAGGGCCCCGCTCCTGCTGGATCGGGGCCCATTTTGCATTCTTCATTTTGCATTTTGCATTGCTTTTACACCGCCACCGCCTGCTTGCTGCCCACCGGGACGGGCGTGAGCCAGCCATGGCGGTCGGGCGCGGTGCCGCGCACGATGCCGAAGAACTCCTTCTGCAGCGCCCGGGTGATGGGCCCGATCACGCCCTTGGCTACTGTGATCTTGTCCACCGAGCGGATGGGGGTGATCTCGGCCGCGGTGCCGGTGAAGAAGACCTCGTCGGCCACGTACAGCAGCTCCCGCGGCAGCATCTGCTCGACAAATGGGATGCCCAGCTCCTGCGCCAGTTGGATCACCGAGTCCCGGGTGATGCCCGGCAGCACCGAGCTGGCAAGCGGCGGTGTCATCAGGCGGCCTTCGCGCACCACGAACAGGTTCTCGCCCGAGCCCTCGCTCACGTAGCCGTTCGAATCCAGCGCGATGCCCTCCGAGTACCCGTTCAGGATGGCCTCCATCTTGATGAGTTGCGAGTTCATGTAATTCGCGCCCGACTTGGACATGGCGGGCAGCGTGTTGGGCGCCATGCGGGTCCAGGACGAGACGCACACGTCCACGCCTTCCTCGTCGCCGTGCGACAGGTATTTCCCCCACTCGTAGTTGGCGATGTAGATCTCAGTGGGCGAGTTGAACGGGTTCACTCCCACCTCGCCGTAGCCGCGCAGGATGATGGGGCGCAGGTAGCACGGCCAGATGCCGTTGGCCTTCACCAGCGCCTGCATCCCGGCCACCAGGTCGTCGCGCGTGAAGTCGGTCTCGATGCGATAGATCTTCGCCGAGTGCAGCAGCCGCTGCGCGTGCTCGTTCGCCCGGAAGATGGCAGGGCCCGCCGGCGGCGCATAACAGCGGATGCCCTCGAACACCGACGAGCCGTAGTTCACCACGTGCGACATCACGTGGATCTTGGCGCTATCCCACGGGATCAGCTTGCCGTTGTGCCAGATCTTCTCCGACTTCTTGATGGCCATCGGACGCTCCTCCACAGAATGGGTTCCGCGTGAGTTGCTTTTTGGTCCTGGGCAACTCGATTATACCCGACCCTTCCCGAGGTCAATCGGGACTTTTCCACGCGCTGTGTCGGGGTTGCCCCACCCTTCCGTCCGGACTTGGCGGAGGGTGGGGATTTCTCTCGTCCAACCCCAGGCTGATGAAACAGGAAAGAGGGCAGGTCAACCCCCGGGACGGTCGGCCAGACGCGGAGGTACAATCCCCTCCTCGCACCTTCGTAAGCACAGCGCCCCGCCTGTCTTGCCGCATCCAATCGGGGGATAGCGATGGCGGAGGAGGGAATCATGAGACGCAGCTCATTCTTCGTGCGCGGCATGGCCCTGGCCATGATGTTTTCCATGGTCGCGCCCCAACTGCTGGAGGCGCGCTACCAGCCCAAGCGCGCCTGGAACCTCTTCTCGCGCGACCAGGAGATCCAAGTCGGCAGGGAAGCCTCGCTCGAAGCGGAGAAGCAGCTCCCCCTGCTCAGGGACTCCGACCCGGTCGCCCGCTACGTGCAGAAGCTGGGGGCCCAACTGGCCTCGCACGCCCCCGCTCCGGAGTACCCCTACACCTTCAAGGTGGTCAATCAGAAGGAGATCAACGCCTTCGCCATGCCCGGCGGGCCCATCTACATCAACCTGGGCACCATCCAGGCGGCGGACAATGAAGCGCAACTGGCGGGCGTGATGGCGCACGAGATCTCGCATGTGGTCATGCGCCACGGCACCGCGGCCGCCAGCAAGCAGATGATGGCGCAAGCCCCGCTCGCCATCCTGGGCGGACTGATGGGTAGGGGCATCGGCGCGCAACTGGCGCAGCTCGGCATCTCCTTCGGCCTGGGCTCGTACTTCCTCAGGAACACGCGCAAGGCGGAAACCGAGGCCGACCTGGTGGGCACCGGCATCCTGTACGACTCCGGCTACGACCCTCGTCAGATGGCCGTCTTCTTCGACAAGCTGCAGAAGGAGGGCGGCGGCGGGGGACGCTCCCGCGCCGCGGAGTTCTTCAGCGACCACCCCAGCCCCGGCAACCGCTCTGCCTCCGTTTCCAGGGAAGTGGGCACGCTGGCCGCCAAAAAGTACCAGTCCGACAGCGCTGACTTCCGCAGCATCAAGAGCGTGGTGGCGGGAATGAAGCCGCCCACCGCTCAGGAGATCGCGGAGCAGCGGCAGCAGGCGGGCGGGATCATCAGCAGCGTGCCTCCGAGCGAGATCGCGCCCAGCTCCCATCACAAGACCTTCGAGCACGACGCGTTTCGCATCACCTACCCCGAGAACTGGCAGGTCTTCGGCGACAACTCCTCCTCGGTGAGGATCGCTCCCCAAGCTGGAGTCTCGGAGCAGGCCACCGCCTATGGAGTGATCATCGGCGGATATCAGCCGGAAGGGCGCGCCTCGCTCGACGACGCCACCCACCAGTTGCTGAAGGCACTGCAACAGGCCGACTCCAACATGAAGGCCGTCGGCCACGACGAGGACATCCGGGTGAACGGCGTCCCCGGCAAGTCCATCGACTTGCTGAACGTTTCGCCCATCCGCCCTCCCCAGGGCGGCACGCAGCGCGAGCGCGACTGGCTGGTCGCCCTGGAGCGCAAGGACGGCTCGTTGCTCTACCTGGTCTTCGTCTCCACCGAGAGAGACTTCGACCAGATGCGCCCCGCCTTCGAGAAGATGCTGCGCAGCCTGCGTTTGAAGTAGAGACGCGGCATGCCGCGTCTGCGCGCAACAGGAATCATTGGGGCTCTACAGGAAAGCGGGAACGGCTGGAAGGATCCGTGAACTATCCCTTTTTCAGCTCCACCAGCACCTGCCGCGCCACTTCCTTCAGCGTCTCAAAGACGCCGACGCCGGTGTAGGCCACGGCCTCGAACACCGGCTCGCCCTTCTTCACCAGTTCTTTCTTCAGGGTATCCACGGGCAGGATGTTGGGCAGGTCGCGCTTGTTCAGCTGCAGCACGTAGGGGATCTTGTTGAAGTCGTAGCCGTGCTCTTTGAGGTTGTCGTTGAGGTTGTCGATGGCTTCCACGTTGGCGTCCATGCGGTCTTCCTGCGAATCGGCCACGAACACCACCCCATCCACCCCGCGCAGGATCAGCTTGCGGCTGGCGTCGTAGAACACCTGCCCCGGGACGGTGTACAGGTGGAAGCGCGTCTTGAAGCCCCGCACCGTGCCCAGGTCCAGCGGCAGGAAGTCGAAGAACAGGGTGCGGTCCGT
The DNA here is from genome assembly GCA_967755155.1 of uncultured bacterium. GTDB lineage: Bacteria > Acidobacteriota > Terriglobia > Terriglobales > Acidobacteriaceae > DASYVL01. The sequence goes on along the minus strand of CBRAFF010000002.1, from coordinate 12,779 downwards.
CTCCGTGGCCAGGGAGATCATCTTGCCCTTCTGTTTGTCCCCGGTCTTGTCGAAGATCACCTGCAGATTGGTGGTTTTGCCGCCCAATCCGGCGCCGTAGTAGACGATTTTGCAGTTGATTTCGCGGGCCGCGAAGTTGATGAAGCTCAAGCTTTCCTCGATCGGGCGCGCCGGGACGTGCTGGCTGGGCCTGGCGCGCGGGGATTTGTGCCGGGTACGGCCGGGTCTTGGTTTATATCACAAGCCCCTTTGGCCTTGCACCGATTCTAGCTGAACCCATGCGCTTTCGCAGACTTGGGTCCGGTTCCGGGAGTTACCAAAGGCATGCCGCGGGAATGCACTAGCGCGGGGTGGGCAGAGGGTAATAGCCGTCCTTGGCATACACGCGCAGGCCGCCCCGGCGCACTTTCACCTCGATGCTGCGATACGTATTGGCTGCCGTGGCCCGCGTGGTGTAGCCCAGGGTGTACTGATTGCGCGCCACTTCGGTCACCCGCGCGTAGGCCTGCTCGATGGCTTCCTCGCTGAACTCGCGGAAGATCTGTCCCCCCGTGGCCGACGCATACTTGGGAAGGATGTTGCCGTACCCCATGCGCGGGATATGGACCCCCTCCAGGGTCCGGATGCCGGGCAGCGCGGCCGCATCCACGTTGATGGCATACACCGAGATCTCGTTGGAGAGCAGCACCTTCAGCACCTGCCCGTAGCTGGCGCGGCTGCCGTACTCGCTGCCGTCGCTGATCACGAACAGGATCTTCCGCCGGTTGCGGTCGCGGCGCGCCAGGTCCAGCGCCGCCGCCAGGATGGCGTCGTTCATCACCTTCGACTCCCGCCGCATGGTGGAAACGTGCGGCGCCCCGGGATCGAACGGACGCCCGTTCACCGACGGACCTGAGGCCATCGGCCCGCTGGTCACCGGCACGCCTCCCTGGCGCCCCGGCCGCCGCTCGCGCTTCAGCGCCGCGGAAAACTTGGCGTCCGCCACGCTGTAGTCCAGCCGCTGCTCCACGCTGCTCCCGAATGTATACAGCGCAACCTCGTCGTAGGCGCTGAACGCTCCCACCAGGCTGGGCAGCGTCTCATTCACCTTGCGCATCACCACGTCCGGCATGCCCAGGTCCAGCACCACGGCCGCCGAGAGCGGGAAGGGATCGCTGGTGAACAGCTTCAACGGCTGCATCACTCCGTCCTCATACACCGCAAAGTCCTTGCGCAGCAGGCCGTCCACCAGGCGGTCGCCGCCGTCCTTCACCGTCACCGGAACGATGACGAAGCCCACGTCGACCGTCATCTTGAACATCTCTTCCCGGCTTCCGCCCGTGCCCTCTGCCTGGCCCGGCGGGGTGGTCGTCATCGTCATGGGCGGCGGTTCGGAGCTTGCCGGCTCCGGCGCTTCCGGGCGGGGGATGGGCCGGGCGGGAGGCGCCTCGGAGGGTGGCGGCAGGGGCGAAACTTGCTTCTCGGGCTCAGGCCGCTTGGTCGCCGAAGGCGCGTCCGGCACCTCCTGGGACGCCAGCCCCAGGCCCAGGCTCAGCGCCATCACCGCACCCGCCAGCTTCCAGCCTCGCGTCCGCATGGCCCGACCTTTTCTCCGGGTGCCAGCCTATCGCGGCTCGCTCCCCAGCATCTAAGATAGTCTAAACCACCCAGGGGTTTCAAAATTGTTGCCAGAATGTAGAAAGAGGTTCGCTGCGGCCGCGGTGCTGGCCTTCGCGCTGGCCGCTGCGGCGCAGGCTCCGCCCCCGCAGCAGGACGACCAGGCGGTCGAGACCTTCAAGGTCAGCGTGGACGTGGTCAACGTCTTCTTCAACGTCAAGGACGGCCACGGCGCCCTCATCCCCGGCCTGCACAAGGAAGATTTCCAGATCCTCGAGGACGGCGGCCCCCAGACCATCAAGTACTTTTCCTCGGAGTCCAACCAGCCCCTCACCCTGGGCCTGCTGATCGACACCAGCATCAGCCAGGAACGCGTCTTGCCCATGGAAAAACAGGTCGGCAGCGGCTTCCTGCGCGAGGTGCTGCGTCAGAAGGACTTGGCCTTCGTCATCAGCTTCGATGTAGACGCGACTCTGCTTCAGGACTACACGGGCAACCCCCAGGACCTGCGCGCCGGCCTGGAGCGCGCTCACATCAACGCCCCCACCCGGAACGTGATGATGCCCGGCACCGGCGGCAATCCCGTCCCCACCGCCGGCGGACGTCCCCGGGGAACGGTGCTCTACGACGCCGTCTTCCTCGCGTCCGAGGAAATGCTGAGCAAGGAAGTGGGGCGCAAGGCGGTCATCCTGCTTACCGACGGCGCCGACTACGGCAGTCGCAAGGACTTGAAGCAGGCCATCGAGGCGGCGCAACGCGCCGACGTCATCTGCTACGTCCTGCTGGTCGCCGATCGCCAGTGGTACTGGATGAACAATGCCGCCTATCCCGGTTCCGGCGACGTCAAGAAGCTGGCCGAGCAGACCGGCGGCCGCGTGATTGAAGTGGGCGTCAAGCCGGAGAAACTGAAGGAAGCCTTCGACCAGATCTCCAACGAACTCCGCAGCCAGTACAACCTCGGCTACACCCCTACCAACAACAAGCGCGACGGCAGCTTCCGCAAGATCGAGATCAAGTCCCCAAAGGGATACAAGATCCAGGCCCGTCGCGGCTACTACGCCCGCACCCAGTAGAGACGCAGCTTGCTGCGTCTGCCGCGGCCGTGCCCGTAGAGACGCAGCAGGCTGCGTCTCTACTGTGCCGGCGCGTAGTAACCCTTGCGGGAGCGGACCTTGAACTTCTTGTCCAGGGTGCTGATCTGGATGGTGCGGAAGCGGCCGTCGAAGGCGAAGGCGGCGGGCTTGTAGGCGATGGCGTACTGGCTGCGCAACTCGTCCTGGATCTCGCTGAAGTAGTTGGCCACGTCCTCGATGCGGAAGGGGAAGAAGACGCGGCCGCCGGTGGCTTCCGCGATGCGCTCCAGCTCTCTGTCCCCGGGGCGCGCGCCGCTGCTGATGTTGGTGCTGATGGCGTACACCACCACCTCGGCCCGCAGCGCCATCTCGATGGCTTCCTCGCGCGTGGCGTGGCTCTGGTTGTCCTCCCCGTCGGAGAGCACCACGATGGCGCGGCGCACCGTCCGCCCCGCGTCGCTGGTCATCTTGTCCCGGCAGGTCTTGTAGATGGCGTCGTACAGGGCCGTGCCTCCGCCCGCCCGCAGCATCCGCACCCCTTTGCCCAGCAGCTCCGTCTGGTCGGTAAACTCCTGGGTCACCTCGATGGTGCTGTCGAAGCCCACCACCATCGCCTTGTCGTACTTCGGCCGGACGATCTGGCTGAAGAACTCGATGGAGGCCTCCTGCTCGAACTTGAAGCGCTCGCGGACGGAGCTGGAGGCGTCGATCAGCAGCGCCACTCGCAGCGGCAGGTCCGTCTCCCGCCGGAAGTGCACCAGCGATTGCGGCGGCCGCCCGTCGTCCAGCACCTTGAAGTCGAATTCCGACAGGTTCTTCACGAAGCGCTTGCGCTTATCCGTGACCGTGAACACCACGTTCACTTCGTCCACCCGCTTGACGATGGTCTCGAGCTGCGGGCCTTCGCTCGCGGCTTGCGGAGCGGGCGCCGCGGGCGGGCTGCCTGCGTCCTTGGACGCCGGCGGCGGTGCCGGCTGGCTCGTGGGTGGGGGCTGGTTCTTCGCCGGCGCCGGCTGCGGGCTCGGCGGCGGAGGCGCGGGCGCAGCCGGAGGCTGCTTCACCGCCGAGGGCGCCGAGGGCAGCTCGTTCTGCGCCAACGCCGGCGCCGCCAGCGCCGCCACGGTCAGCCACAGGAATATGCGGATAGCTCTCATCGCTCTCCCTTGATTATATCCGCCTTCGAATCACTCGTGGGCCCTCAGGGCCTTCAAAAATCCTTCCAACTCCGCCGGGAGCGGCTGCGAAAAAGAGAGCGCCTTTCCGCTGCGCGGATGCGTGAACTCGAGCGCCGCCGCGTGCAGGAAGTTCCTCTCCAGGCTCGGCCGCTGGCTCTTGCCGTCGCGGCTGCGCAGTTGCCGGGGCGCGCCGTACAGCGCGTCGCCCACCACCGCATGCCCCAACGACGCCAGGTGCACCCGGATCTGGTGCGTCCGTCCGGTGGCGATGGTCACCTCCACCAGGGAAAACTTTCCCCAGGGAGTCTCCAGGCGCTCCCGCACCCGGTAGCGGGAGAGCGCCGCGCGCCCGCCGGAGCGCCGCGTGGTCATGCGCGTGCGCCGCACCCGGTCGCGGGCGATGGCCTGCTCCACCGCGCCCTCGTCCCGCTTCACCCAGCCGTGCACCAGGGCCAGGTATTTCTTGTGCACCTGGCGCGCGGCAAACTGCGCCGCCAGCTTGCGGTGCGCCGCGTCGTCCTTGGCCACCACCATCAACCCGCTGGTCTGTTTGTCCAGGCGATGCACGATCCCCGGGCGCAACTCGCCGCCCACCGCCGAGAGCGCCGCGAAGTGATGCAGCAGCGCGTTGACCAGCGTGCCGCGATTGCGCGCCTCCTCCGCCCGCCCTGCGCCCGCGTGCACCATCATCCCTGCCGGCTTAGACACCACCGCCAGCCATTCGTCCTCGTAGAGCACCTCGATGGGGATGTCTTCCGCCACCGCGCGCAGCGGCGGCGCCTCCGCCGGGCCCACCAGCGTGACGCTCTCATTCCCCTTCAGCCGCAGCGAGGCCTTGGCCGTCGCGCCGTTCACTTCCACCTTGCCCTGCTGGATGAGCTGCTGCACCCGCGCCCGGCTGACCTCGCTGAGTTGTCCCGTCAGGAACTGGTCCAGCCGCCGGCCGGCATCTTCCGGCGCCGCGCGCAGCCGGGTTGGAGGTTTGGTCGCCTGCATGGCAGGGAAGAGCGATTATCGCGCAGCGGAGGCCGCTGCGGGCGCTTCCGCGCGCCGCATCCACAAGATGCCGCCCGCGATCACCATCAGGATGGAGACGAACTGCGAGGTGCTCATCGCGCCTCCCAGGACCGTGCCGCGTCCCGGGTCGTCGCGCAGGAACTCCAGGAAGTAGCGCGCGAAGCCGTAGAGGAACAGGTAGGCGCCGATCACCTGGCCGTCGAACTTCTTGCGCTTAAAGAGCCACAGCAGAATGAAGAAGTTCCCCAGCTCCACCAAAAACTCATAGATCTGCGTGGGATGCAGCGGGATGCCCAGCGGCGTCCCCACCACCTGGTTGGCGATGGGATTGGTGAACACGACGCCCCAGGGCAGGTCGGTGTGCTTGCCGAAGCAGCAGCCGGCGGCGAAGCAGCCCAGGCGTCCGAAGGCGTGTCCCAGGGCCACGCCGGGGGCGAAGGCGTCGCAGGTCTTGAGCACCGGCATGCGCTGGTGCCGCACGTACCAGATGGAAACGGCCAGCGCCCCGATCAGCCCGCCGTACCAGATCCCGCCCGCCTGCAACGTGGCTAGGCTGAAGAGGGCCCGCGGATTCGCGGAATAGTAGCTCCACTCCTGGATCACGAACAGGATCTTCGCCCCCACGATCCCGCTGAGGATGGCGTAGATGCCCAGGTTCCACGCCGCGTCCGGATCGATGCCCTGGCGCTTGGCCAGCCGCACGTTGATGGTGAGCCCGACGATGAGCCCCAGCGCCGCCATCACCCCGTAGGTGGGGACGCTGAAGTCGAACCAGGCGCTGCGCAGGTGGAAAAGGACGGGAAACACGCTGTCGATATCTTAGCAGCGGGAAGAGAAAAAAGGCCGAGCCAAAGGCGGAAGCGGACCAGGGCAAGAGCTCCGGCTAGCTCGGCTGCGGCCTGTCTTTCAGGGTTTGCCTGAGGCGCTCGAAGACGCGCTCGTCATCAAAATCCGTCTTCTGAATCGTCTGTTCCACCGGCGTGCGCTCCCGACCGTCGGGCCCCACCATCTTGATCCCCATCGCATTGGTTTCCTTCAGTGAGATCGCTTCCGGCCCGGCGCTGACAGTGAACTTGGAAAGGTCCCAGGTCCATTCTCCTTGGAAGGGGTCCCAATCCGCAAAATTCAAGGTCGCGGGTGCCCGGGCAGCATTCCACAGGGGGTGGCTCTCCCCGCGAAGGCGTTTCCTAAGCAGGACCAGAGAGTTAACGGCGTAGACGTTCTTGCGAAGTCCCGGACGGAACACCATGTACAAACGCCTGCCCACCTCAATTGGCCCGCCCAACAGAAGAGCCCAATAGGTGAACATCACGGGCCAAGGCGCAGAATCCCACCTCGACAGCAGGACCCAAAATATGGACACCAGCAGAAGCCAGCCGGCCAAAACTCCCACAAAGACACCAATCTCTCCGCCCCGTCCCAGGAGCCGCCCATGGAAGAGTTGGAACTCTCCGCCTGCAATGCCATCCGCTGCGTTGGCCGTTGGGTAGGTCTGGGTTGGTTCAGGCATTGCACTTGTTCTCCCGCCCTGCGCCAATGCGAAGCTGCCACGAGTTCATGGAAGACTCTGGGCTAGAAAAAGCCGACCCGCGGGGCCGTGAGGTTAGGGCCGTTTCATGAACCCGTCGCTAGACGGTGGGTGCCTTCCGCGGCCCTTTAGGCATTTCCGCGTGGCGGAACATTGCGCACCGGGCCGACGAGTCAGGCTCCCGTTCGTTGAATGTTGGTTCAAAAAACGGTTCCCAGCCATGCACAAACTTTGCAGGCCAGCTCTTCGAGGCCGATGCTAGGAAAAACCGCGGCGGATAGCAAGCCCCCGGGCGCAAATAGTTGGCATAGCGCGTGCTACAGTTCTGGCGGGCGCCCGCCCCGCCCTCGCGGTAAAATGGCTCGTCCGGCATTTGGGCGGAGGGTGGAGGAGAGGTTCGATGCGCGTGGTTCGTTGGATGGGGTGCGCGGCCCTGGCCGGGGTCCTGGTCCTCGTGACCGAGCCCCGCGCCTACGCTTACACCGATCCCGGCTCCGGGGCGCTGCTCTGGCAGGCCCTGGTCGCCGCCTTCGTCGGCGCCGCCTTCTACTTCCGCAAGTTCCTCTTCCACATCATCCCCAAGAAGAAGATTGAAAAAGAAGACCACTGAGGACGCCGCATGATCTCGCCGGCCTCCCAAAGCGCGGCCTCCTTCCGCGACCCTGCGGGACAGCTCTTCCGCTTTCCCGGGCACATCGTGCGCGCCGTGCTGCCGGACGGCCTGCCCGACCTGAACGCCTTCCTCGCCTCCGCCGCCGCCCGCAAGTTCACCGCATCCGGCAACCTGGTGCGGACAGAAGTCGCCAGCCCCGAGCGGTTGGGCGAAGCCATCGGCGCTGAGAGCGCGCAATCGCTCGGCGCCGCCTTTCCCGCCGCCACCTTCCTTGAGCACGAGCCCATCGCGTTCCCCTCCTTCCCCTACGAGTGGCCGCCGGAGATGCTGCACGCCGCCGCCGCGCTCACCCTCGACCTCGCCGAAGCTCTGCTGGAAGAAAACCTCGGCCTCAAGGACGGCACGCCCTACAACGTCCTCTTCCGCGGCAGCCGCCCGGTTTTCGTGGACGTCATCTCGGTGGAGCGGCGCGAGCCCGGCGACGCCACCTGGCTGCCCTACGCGCAGTTCGTTCGCACCTTCCTGCTGCCCCTCGCCGCCGCCGACCGCCTTGGCCTGCCCCTCGACCAGTCGCTCCTTGGCCGCCGCGACGGCCTCGAGCCCGAGGACGTCTACCGCATGTGCGGCGCCCTGCGAAAACTTCGCGCGCCCTTCCTCACCCTGGTCACCCTGCCCACCTGGCTGGGCGCCCGCCAGGATCCCGACGACCACAGCGTCTATCAGAAAAAACTCCACGACGACCCGGAGAAGGCGCGTTACATCCTGCGCTCGCTCCTTCGCGGGCTGCGCAAGTCGCTGGCCGGCGTTGCCCCCCGGGCAGGGAAGCGTTCCGCATGGTCCGAATACATGGCCGCGGACAACAACTACTCCAGCGAGCACTTTGCCGCCAAGCAGGCCTTCGTCGAATCCGCGCTCCGGGAATCCCATCCCCGGCGCGTTCTCGACGTCGGCGCCAATACCGGGCACTTCAGCGCCCTGGCGGCGCGCTCGGGCGCGAGCGTGGTCGCCCTGGACTATGACCCGGTCTGCGTGGGTGAGGTCTGGCGCAACGCTCGCAGCGAGAATCTCGATATCCTCCCGCTGGTCGTCAACCTGGCGCGCCCCACGCCCCCGACGGGATGGCGCAACCGCGAATGCCCGGGCTTCCTGGAACGCGCCCGCGGCGGCTTCGACGCCGTGCTCCTGCTGGCCGTCATCCACCACATGCTGGTCACTGAGCGCATCCCACTGGCTGAGGTCCTGGCGCTCGCCGCCGAACTCTCCACCGACCTCGTCGTCGCCGAGTACGTGGACCCGCAGGACTCCATGTTCCGCCGCCTCACCCGCGGCCGCGAGCACCTCCACCGCGACCTGAACCCGCAGGTCTTCGAGGCCGCCTGCCGCGTCCACTTCGACATCGTGCGCTCGCAGCAGATCGAGGGCACGCACCGCCGCCTCTACCTCCTGCGCCGGAGCGCCCGCGCCTGATGCTGCGCGACTTCCTCATCGCCCTCTCGCTCTCGAACCTCTGCTTCCTGCGCATCTGGAACGAGCTCTTCAACGGCAAGCTGGTCTACTACGCCCAGGTCGCGCCCACCAATCAACTCGCGGCCGTCGCCCTCAACGTACTTTTGCTGGCGCTGGTCTTCTGGACGGGAGCGCAGCTCGCCCGCCGCTCCCAGCGCCCCGCGCTCCTGCGCCTGGCGCGCTGGGCTTTTCTGGTGGTGATCCTAGTGGAGTTGAGGCTGACCTACGTGGCCCTGCTGCTGAACGAGCGGCTAGGGTGGGCGGGCGCGCGGCCTTGGTTGGCAGGGCTGTGGCTGCTCATCTTGGTGGTTGCCCTCTTTTTTCTGTCTTCGCGCTGGGAAGCACGTGTGACGCACGGGTTCGCCGTGCTGCTGCTCATCTTTTCGCCGTTCGTCGCTGTGACTTTCTATCAGGACATCGCCTTGGCGATTCGAGTGAGCCGGATGTCGTTCGCCGACCAGCCGTCCCCAGCCTCTCTGCCGGTGAAGCCCGGCGCTCCGCGCGTGGTCTGGCTCATCTTCGACGAACTGGACCAGCACATGGTCTTCGACGAGCGCCCTGCCTCCGTCCGCATGCCGGAGTTCGACCGCCTGCGCGCCCAGTCGCTCTCCGCCGAGCGCGCCTTCGCCCCGGCGCGCATGACGGAGATGGCCATGCCCGCGCTCATCAGCGGCCGCCTCATCTCCAAGGCCGAACCCCGCGGTGCGAGCGAGCTGATGGTCACCTACGGCGATTCCGCCCCGCCAGTCCCCTGGAGCCGCCAGCCGAGCGTTTTCTCCAGCGCTCGCGACCTTGGCTTCAACACCGCGATGGTCGGCTGGTATCACCCTTACTGCCGCATCCTCGGCGCGAGCCTCAACTTCTGCACCTGGTATGACGGGCCGCTGCTGCGCGGCGGGCTCCAGCGTGAGGCGTCGATCGCGCAAACCATGAAGCAGCAGGCCACCGACGTCCTTATCACGACTCCGGGGATCAACCGGCTGGGCATCGATCCGCGTGAGGTGAACCGGACAGAGCGCGAAGAGGAGGTACGCGACTTTCTCGCCATCCTCAACCGGGGTCAGCGCCACGCCGCCGATCCCGCCATCGGGCTGGTGCTGGTGCATCTGCCCGTGCCGCATCCCCTCGGCATCTGGGACCGCAAGCGAAACGAGTTCAAGACCACGGGCGAAAGCAGCTACCTCGACAACCTCGAACTCACCGACCGCGCCCTGGGTGAGCTGCGCCAGGCCATGGAGAGCGCCGGCCTCTGGGACAGCTCGACCGTCGTCGTCTCCAGCGACCACTGGTGGCGCGCCGAAGTCTGGAGCCGCCTGGATTCAGTGACGCTGGAGGAAGCCGCCGTCGCTCCCACCGTGCCCGACCACCGCGTCCCGTTTCTCGTGAAGCTCGCCGGGCAGAACGCCCCGCTCGCCTACCAGCCGGAGATGAACGCCGTCCTCACCCGCGACCTGCTGCTGGCCGTGCTGCGCGGCGAGGTGCGTACGCCGCAGGAAGCGGCGGCGTGGCTCGACCAGCATCGCTCCATCGGCGATAGCCCCTACAACGTTCTCAGGAAATAAAAGGGGTTTCTTTGAGAGGGCACGGCTTCAGCCGTGCCGTGAGGGACGCGGAAAGTCTACGGGCTTTAGCCCCTGAGGTACTCAGCCCGCCCGGCGCGAATCCCCCAGCGCCTCGTCGAGCGCGCCGGAGAGCTCGCGGGCGCGCTGGTCGAAGTCGCCGGAGATGTCGTCGTACTTGCGCTTGAGCATGTGGTATTCGTCGGCGATATTGAGCGCCGCCAGCACCGCCAGCCGCAGGGAATCCACGGTCGCGGTCTGCTGCGCCACGGTGCGCATCCTGCCGTCCACGAAGTCGGCCAGCTTCTTGATGTATTGCGGATCGGAGCCGCGCAGGTTATACGCCTGATCGTAGATCTCGACGCGTACGCTTTCGTCGTTCGACTTGGCCACCGGCTCCTCCGCCGCCCCGCAATGGCTTGCGGGACGCGCCTCGCTCGATTATCGCCCGCTTTCGTCCGCCGTCAAGCTCTCGATCTGCTTGAGCAGCTTCTCCACCCGGCTGCGCACCTCTTCGCGCTCGCGCCGCAGCGCCACCATCTCGTGCCGCAGCGAGCCCAACTCGTCGGCGCGGTCGGCCATTTGCTGCCGCACCCGGGCGACGTCGCGCTCCGCGGCATCTTTCGCCGCCCGCGCCGCTTTCAGCGATTCGATGGCGCGATAGACTTTTTCTTCCAGGGAATGGAAATCATCGGCACGCAGCGGAGTGACGGACTCGCGGATCGCCTTGACCGCCATGATGGCGCTTCGTCCTCGGTGCCTCTAGAAATTTTATGACCGCGAGCGCAGTATAACCCAGAATCCTGTGGAAAGAGGGCGCCGCTTTACTGCACTCGCGGCATCTCGTCCCACGCCTTCCAGAACGCCTTCATCTCTGCCGGTAGCCCCAGCGAGACCCGCAGGTGCGTCTCCATGGGAGGGAACGGCCGCCCCACCAGGATGCTCCGCTGGCGGAAGTGCGCTATCACCTCCCGCACCGGCCGTCCCGTGTGCACCATCAGGAAGTTGGCCTGCGACGGGACCACCGCGATCTTCCGCGTCTGCGCCTGGCGCAGGAACTCCTGGCGGTCGCGGGCGTTGCGCTCGACCGCCGCGCGCATGGCGGCCGAGTCGTCCAGCGCCGCCTGCGCCCCATGCAGCACCATCTGGTTGCCGCTGTCGAACAGCCGGTGGGGCCGCATGGTTTCCGTCAGCGGGACCGGCGCCACGCTGTATCCCAGGCGCGCTCCCGCCAGGCCATACACCTTGGAGAACGTCCGCACCACCAGCAACTGCTCACTCTCCACCGGCCGGTCGAGGAAGCTGGCGTACTCGGGCGAATCCACGAAGTGGTGGTAAGCCTCGTCCATCAGCACCACCACGCCCGCCGGCAGCTTCTTGAGGAAAGTCTCCAGGTCGCTGCGCGGCGTGAGCGAGGCCGTGGGGTTGTTGGGATTGCAGATGTAGACCAGGCCGGTGCCGGGGCCGCAGGCCGCCAGCATGGCATCCAGGTCGTGAGCGTAGTTCGCCGTCTGCGGGACGCGCACCACCTCGGCTCCCACCGTGCGCGCGTACGCGCCCAGCGCCTCGAACGTAGGCGAGGACTGCACCAGCTTCTTCCCCGGCCCGGTGAAGGCGCTGGCCGCGACCTTCAGGATCTCTCCCGAACCGCATCCCGCCAGCACCTGCTCCGGCTTCACCTTGTGCAGCGCCGCCACCCGCTCCAGGAAGCGGTCGTTCTCCGGATATCGGTTGCACTCCTCCAGCGCCCTCCGCATGGCGGCCTGCACGCTGGAGAAGGTGCCGTAGGCGTTCTCGTTGGAGTTGAGCATGATGGGCCCGCCCGGCTGGCCCCCGCGCAGCGGCTCGGCGAACAGCAGCGACTCGCCCAGGGGCAGCGCCGTCACCGCGCCCGCGGCCACGGCTCCGATGCCTACGTTGCGAAGAAAGTTTCGGCGGGACACGGTCATGGCAGCCTCCGGAAAAAGTCGGGGAATTGTAGGACGGAAGCCGCCCGCACGCCAGTATTCAGGAAGTCATCCGGGCGGCGGGCGCGCTATTGGCGGATCATGCGCCGCATGGTCCGGTAGAGCTCCCGCACGTTGTTGTCGGTGTGCAGGGAATGCACGTAGGTGAGCCCCGGCTGGTTGAACACGTACACCGCAACGTCGTCCAGCTTCGCCCGCGTGACCTCTTCCGGCTTGAGCGGGAAGCGCTTGAGGACGAAATGGTTCTCCTCCGCCCACTTCAATTCCTTGTTGGCCCATTCGCTCTGGTCGTCGGCGAGCAGCGAGACCACCGCCCGCACCCCGGCCTTCTTCAATACTTCGATCTCCGCGTCCGTGGGATACGGCCCCAGCACCACCGCGTCGTTCACCTTCATCAACTGGCCGCGCTCGAACCGGTCCTGGGCGAGGAATCCGGCGCTCGCCACCTCGTGCCCGCCCAGCTCCTTGTCCAGTGCCCAGGCCCACTGGTCGGTTTGAAAGCCCACCACGTACACCTTGCGGGTGCTCTTCTTCAGCTCGCCGGCCAGCCGCTGGACGGCGCGCGGCTCCGGCGCGTCCTTCTTCAGCGGCCGCTCGGTGAGCGTGAACGCGTAGTCCCGCCCGATCTTCCGCATCTTCTCGATCAGCTTCCTGTCCTCGGCGTTCTCCGGATCCAGCGTAGAGACCACTTCCCGCACCCCGTGGCGCAGGATGATCCCGAACCATTCCTCGTCGCTGGGAAACG
>CBRAFF010000001.1:0-24907 GCA_967755155.1 uncultured bacterium | reverse complement strand
CGTGGAACCCTGCGACATTCTGCGGGGGAGGAGCATATATCGAAGCGCTGAATTTTCCGACGGGCTCGACCGGCCAATTCATCGAGGACGGAACGATCATCGGGATCCAGTTAGGCAATGAAGCGCTCGGCGTGACCGTCAATGGCCAGACGATTACGGCGAAGACGATCAGCGACGCCGCACTAACACTGCGCACGGCGCTCAACGCGCGCGGCTTCACTAAAATACCGATCGTCGTTTCTCTGGTGTTGGGCCAAGAGCAGACTTTCTGTGCTGGCGGCTTGCCCCCGGCCAACGTTGACGCCATCGCGGCTCATCCATACTGCGACAACGTCGCGAGCGTTCCCCCGCAGTGGCCCAACGACGGAGCGCAATGCTGGAAGCAAGTACAAACCCTGTTCAGCACGATATCGCAAAAGTATTGTGGCGCATCGCACACCTTTATTGGTGAGACCGGCTACAATACGGGATGCCCCAACAGCACCAACGTGCCATCCACGACGATCAGCGACGAACAGACTTTCATAAGCGATCTAAAAACTTCGACCTGCTCGGTCCCATCAGCCTCGGGATTTCCTACGTTCCTGTTTGCATACTCCGATGTCTGTCCGTCAACCGGATGCAAGCCCGGATGCAGCGATCCAGGCTTGCCGATCGAAGGCAACGGCTACTTTGGTATATATCACACGGAGGGTTACCTGACCAAGGGTATAGCCGTGGCGAAGTTCCCGCCGCCGTCGCTTAAGTGCCCTTGATGCGAGGGCGCCAGTCGGCAGCCAGCCGGCGGCAGCCAGCAGCTTCGAGTCCCCAAGGGAATCCCCTGGGGATTCCCGGGGATTTCAAATCCCCTGGGGATTTTTCGGGGATTCAGTGGGGATTGCGCTCGCTAACTCATTGATCCTGGAGGATCGAGCGAGAGTATTGACAGAAATCCCCGCCCCCCAGCTCCCACAGGTCGCCCGAACGCAAGGTCAGGCGCGCTCCACTTCGACCAGCACGGAGTAGAAGGTGGCGGCGGCGCCGATGTCGGTGAGGCGCTCCGAGGTGAGCACGTTGATGTTGCGTCCGCCCGGGGTCAGCTTGGCCCAATGGAGGCGGGCGGCCACCACGCCGCGAGGGACCGAGCCATTGACGCGCGCGGTGAGCACTATCTCGCCGCGCTGGTTGAACACCCGTACCTGGTCGCCGTCGCAGATGGCGCGCGCCGCCGCGTCGCCGGCGTGAAGTTCGAGAAGCTCGGGTTGTTCCAGCGCCTGCAGCGATTCCACATTGCAGAAGCTGGAGTTGAGGAAGTTGTCCGCCTTGCGCGCCAGCAGCTCCAGGGGGAAGGAGCGGGCCAACTCGGTGTGGCGCGACTCGCGCGGCGGGATGAAGCAAGCCACCGGGTCGAGCCCCTGAGCGGCCAGGGCGTCGCTGTAAAGCTCGGCCTTGCCGCTGGAGGTGGGGAAGTTGCCTGCGGCGAAGGGGAGAAAGAACGCCGCTGGTCTTTGGTCGTTGGTCGTTGGCGAACCTGAAACCCGAGGTCCCTCGACTCGCGCTTGGTCGCCTTCGCTCCCGCTCGCTCGCTCGGGATGACCATCCGTAAGGTTTTGCTCGGGATGACAATCTGAAGAGAGAGACGCCCTGACGGGCGTCTCTACCGGGAGGTTCAGCCGCACGTGGCCTTCCGCCTCCAGTCGCTGGCGGTCGATGCCGGCCAAGCGCGGGTGGCCGCCGGCCAGGGCGAGGTCCATCATCTCGTCCACGGACTGGCGGAAGCAGTCGTCGTCAAAGCCCATGCGCTGGGCCAGGGCGCGGAACAGTTCGACGTTGGAGCGGCACTCGCCCAGGGGGGCGATGGCCTGCTCCGACATCTGCAGGTAGTAGTGACCGTAAGAAGCCTGCAGGTCCTTGTGCTCGAAGAATGTGGTCGCGGGCAGCAGGACGTCGGCGTAGTCGGTGGTGTCGGTGAAGAACTGCTCGTGCACCACGGTGAACAGGTCGTCCCGGCGCAGGCCGCGGACGACGTCGTTGTGGTTGGGAGCGATGGCGGCGGGGTTGGAGCAGTACACGAAGAGCGCCTGGACGGGCGGCGAGCCCGGCGAGGTGAGCACCTTGCCCAGTTCCGTCATGTTGACCGAGCGGGCGGGGCGGCCGAGCGGGCTGGAGTCCATCAGGTCGGCGCGCTCGAGCGCGGCCTTATCCAGCGGGAACCCGCCGCTGGTGGAAAGCTGCAGGCCGCCGCCCACCTCCTTCCAGGAGCCGGTGATGCAGGGCAGCATGGCGATGGAGCGCATGGCCATGCCGCCGTTCTCCGAGCGCTGCACGCCGTAGTTCACGCGGATGGCGGCGGGGCGGCAGGTGGCGTACTCGCGCGCCAGCTTGACGATGTCCGCGGCGGCGATGCCGGTGGAGGCGGCGACGCGCTCCGGCGGATACTCCTCGACCCGCTTGCGCAGCTCGTCGAAGCCCACGGTGTGGCGGGCGACGTAATCGGCGTCGTGCAGGTTCTCGCCGATGATGACGTGCATCATGCCCAGCGCCAGGGCCACGTCGGTGCCGGGATGGATGGGCAGATACCAGTCGGCGCAGGCGGCGGTGCGCGTGCGGTAGGGATCGATGACCACCAGCTTGCCGCCGGCGCGGCGCGCCTCCTCGATAAAGGGCCACAGGTGCACGTTGGCGCCGTGGATGTTCGCGCCCCAGGCCAGGATGTACTTGGAATGGCGGAACTGCTCGGGCTCGGTGCCTTCCTTCACCCCGATGACCGAGATGAGCGCGTCGCCTCCGGCGGTGGCGCAGATGGTGCGATTGAGTTGCGAGGCGCCCAGGCGGTGGAAGAAGCGCCGGTCCATGGAGGCGCCGTTCAGAACGCCCAGCGTCCCGCCATAGGAGTAAGGCAGGATGGCTTCCGGGCCGAACTCCTTCGAGATTTGGCGGAAGCGCTCGCAGACCTGGTCGAGCGCCGCGTCCCAGGAGATGCGCTCGAAATCCGCGGGACCCTTGTGGCCTGCGCCCTTGGGCGCGTCCTTCCGGCGGCGCATGGGATAGAGCACGCGGTCGGGGGAGTAGACGCGGTCCAGGTACTTGGCGACCTTGGCGCAGAGGAACCCGCGGGTGACGGGATGCTTGGGGTCGCCCTGGAGCTTGATGGCGCGGCCGTCTTCCACGGTGATGAGCACGCCGCAGGCGTCGGGGCAGTCGTGCGGGCAGGCGGCATGGACTACGCGCTTCACGGGTTCCATTTAACCACAGAGGGCTGGGAGGTCGCAGAGCACGCGAGGATGTCGTGGTTCTTCGGGCAAGGACGAGCGCGGGCGAGACGCCGGCGCGACACCGGCGAGACGCCGGCGCGACGCCGGAGCTACACCTGCATCACTTCCTTCTCCTTGCCGGCGCCCATCTCTTCCATCTTCTTGATCTCGGTGTCGGTGAGTTTCTGGATCTCGTCGAGGGAGCGACGCTCCTCGTCCTCGGAGATCTTCTTATCCTTCATCGCCTTCTTGATGAGCTCGTTGCCGTCGCGGCGGATGTTGCGCACGGCGGTGCGGTGGTCTTCCAGCACCTTGTGCAGGTGCTTGACCATCTCCTTGCGCCGCTCCTCGGTCAAGGCTGGCACCGGGACGCGGATGATCTTGCCGTCGTTCATGGGATTCAGGCCGAGGTCGGCGGAGCGGATGGCCTTCTCGAGGACCGGCAAAGACGTCGGGTCGAAGGGCTGCACGGTGAGCAGTTGCGGCTCCGGTGCATGCACCTGCGCAATCTGGTTGAGCGGCATCTGCGAGCCGTAGTAATCCACATGGACGGAGTCCAGCATGTGCACGGAGGCGCGGCCGGTGCGCACGCCGGTGAGCTCGCGGCGGAAGTCTTCCACCGCTTTGTCCATGCGGGCCTTGAGCTGCAGATAGGATTCCTTGAGAGCGGGAACGCTTACCATCGTGAGCTGGGTCATGGTGGCTCCGCGGGATGAAGGAATTCGAAGCGCACATTATAAACACAAGCGGCTCGCGGCTGGCTGGCGGAGCGGGAAAGGGCTCCCTCGCTGCGCTCAGGATGTAGAAGCAGCTAGGCGCCGACCAGGGAGCCGATCTTCTCGCCCGTCACCACGCGGCGGATGTTGCCGCGCTTGTTGAGGTTGAAGATGACGATGGGAAGGTTGTTGTCCTTGCACAGGCTGATGGCGGTGGAGTCCATGACCTTGAGGCCCTTCTTGAGGACGTCCATGTAGGTGATGCGGTCGAACATGTGGGCGTCCTTCACCTGGACGGGGTCGGCGTCGTAGATGCCGTCCACCTTGGTGGCCTTGAGGATGGCGTCGGCCTTGATCTCCATGGCGCGGAGGGAGGCGGCGGTGTCGGTGGAGAAGTAGGGATTGCCGGTGCCGGCGGCGAAGACGATGATGCGGCCCTTCTCCAGGTGGCGCATGGCGCGGCGGCGGATGAAGGGCTCGGCCACTTGGTGCATCTCGATGGCCGACATGACGCGGGTGTAGATGCCGAGTTTTTCCAGGGCGTCCTGCAGGGCGAGGGCGTTGATGACGGTGGCCAGCATGCCCATGTGGTCGGCGGCCACGCGGTCCATCTCCGCCTGCTCGGTGCCGCGGAAGAAGTTGCCGCCGCCCACCACGATGGCGATCTGGATGCCGAGGGAGTGGACGTCCTGCAGCTCGAGGGCGATCTCCTCGACGCGCTTGGCGTCCACGCCAAAATCATGGCCGCCGGCGAGAGCTTCGCCGGAGAGCTTGAGCAGAATGCGTTTGAAGACCAGTGGCATATCCAAATAAGTATACAGGCGCGGCGGAAAGAAGAGGCGGGGCAGGGCGTCCGCTTCCAGGACCTGGGGAACAAAAGGAAAACGGCGGGCCGCAGCCCGCCGTCCGGAAAAACCTAAGCTACTCGGATTTGGGCTCCTGGGGCGGCTTGCCGATGGCGACGGTCTCGCCCACGTCGCCCACCTTGAAGCGGGCGAAGCGGCGGACGGAGACGTTCTCGCCCAGCTTGCCGATCTTGGAGGCGATGAGCTGGGAGATGGTGATGGTCTGCTCCTTGATGAAGGGCTGGTCGTAGAGGCAGACCTCCTCGTAGAACTTGCCCATCTTGCCCTCGACGATCTTCTCCACCACGTTCTCAGGCTTGCCGGTGGCCTTGGCCTGCTCGCGGTAGATCTCCTTCTCGCGCTCGTAGGCCTCGGGGGTGACGTCCTCGCGGCGGATGAACTTGGGATCGCTGGCGGCGATGTGCATGGCGATATCGTGCACCAGGTCCTTGAAGTCGTCGGTGCGGGCGACGAAATCGGATTCGCAGTTGATCTCGACCAGCACGCCGATCTTGCCGCCGGCGTGGATGTAGCTGGCGACGGAGCCCTCGCTGGTGACGCGCGTCGCCTTCTTGGCGGCGGTGGCTACGCCCTTCTTGCGCAGGTGGACGATGGCCTGCTCCAGGTCGCCCTTGGCTTCCTCGAGCGCCTGCTTGCAGTCCATCATGGGGGCGCCGGTCTTCTGGCGGAGTTCTTTGACTTGTGCGGCTGAGATGGTCACGGTGGTAGTACCCATTCTATTTATAAAGCCTTTCTACAAAGGATGCGCGCCTTTCGCGCGGTTATTCCGGGCGGGCTGCGCCGCGCCCGGGCGCGAATCGGCGCGCCCAGATCCTTCGCTCGATGTGAAGCAGAATCATCTCGCTCAGGATGACAACCTAGAGCGCACAGCCGAGGGCGGCTGTGCCACACAGTTCCGGCCGGCTAGTACGTCTTGGACTCGACCGGATCGGTCTCGGCCTTGGCGGCGGGGCGCTTGCGCGTGCCCTGGCCCAGGACGTCTTCCATGCTGACGTCTTCGGCTTCCGCAGCGGCGGCCTCGGCGGGGACTTCGGAGGCCTCGCCGGCGGCGGCTTCGTCTTCGGCAGGGGCGGCCTCGGCCATGGCGGACATTTCCGCGGTCTGCTGGTCGGTGAGCAACTGAGCGCCTTCGGCGACCGAGTCGGCGACCTTGGAGGCAAAGAGGCGGATGGCGCGCAGGGCGTCGTCGTTGCCGGGGATGACGTAATCCACTTCGCTGGGGTCGCAGTTGGTGTCGACCACGGCGACCACGGGGATGCCGAGCTTGCGGGCTTCCTTGACGGCGATCTGTTCCTTGTTGGAGTCGATGACGAACAGCGCGTCGGGCAGGCGAGTCATGCTCTTGATGCCGGCCAGGTTCGTCTGCAGGTGCTTGCGCTCGCGCTCCAGCTTGATGACTTCCTTCTTGGGCAGCAGGTCGTAGCGGCCGTCGGTGGCCATGTCGTCGAGCTCTTTGAGGCGCTTGACCGACTTCTGCACGGTCACCCAGTTGGTGAGCAGCCCGCCCAGCCAGCGCTGGTTCACGTAGAACATGCCGCAGCGCTGGGCTTCCTCGGAGATGGCGTCCTGCGCCTGGCGCTTGGTGCCGACAAACAGCAGGGTCTTGCCCGCGGCGGCCTGGTCCTGGACGAACTTGGAGGCGTCCTTGAACATCTTGAGGGTCTTCTGCAGGTCGATGATGTAAATGCCGTTGCGCTCGCCGAAGATGAATTCCTTCATCTTGGGATTCCAGCGCTTGGTCTGGTGCCCGAAGTGGACGCCCGCTTCGAGCAACTCCTTCATGGTGATATTCGCCAAACTACCTCCTCGTTGAATTGCATCCTTCGCGGCTTAGAGCCCGCTCCGGATTCCTTCCCCGCACCGCGGGGAGATTTTTATCCCCTTCGACTCGCTTCGCTCGCTCAGGGCTTCGGGCCTGAAGGCCCTCAGTCACATTCGCTAGCGCTTCGAATATTGGAACCGCTTGCGGGCGCCCTTCTGCCCGTACTTCTTGCGCTCCTTGGAGCGCGAATCGCGCGTGAGCATGCCGGCGGCCTTGAGCTTGGGCCGCAACTCGAGGTTGAAGCCGAGCAGGGCGCGGGCGATGCCCAGCTTGACCGCTCCGGCCTGGCCGTCGATGCCGCCGCCGCAGACGGTGGCGCTGACGTTGAAGGTGGCGGAGGTCTCGGTGAGTACCAGCGGCTGGCGGGCCCGGTTGCGCTGCGCTTCGGTCACGAAGTAACTCTCGAAGGGGCGGCCGTTGATCTGGAACGTGCCGCTGCCGGGGCGCAAATACACCCGGGCGATCGAGGTCTTGCGGCGTCCGGTGCCGTAGTACTGAGTCTGCTCTGCCATGCTCTCCTCAGGGGCTAAAGCCCCGCCATCCATTCGTTCTTATCGGCACGACTGAAGTCGTGCCCTCTCGTTTGCCTTGCCCCGGCGGCGGTCCTGCTCAGCCCCCGGCTTCCATCCATTCAAAAAAATAGCAGCGGAAAGCGGCTGCGAAAAACTTATGCCCGTTTGCGGGCCAGCGACAGGGCCTGCGGCTTCTGGGCCTGGTGCAGGTGCTTGTCGTCGCGATAGACCTTGAGTTTCTTAGCCATGGCGCGGCCCAGCTTGGTCTTGGGCAGCATGCCCACGATGGCGTCTTCGACGATGCCTTCCGGCTTGCGGGCAAAGCGCTTCTTGAAGCTCTCGCTGCGGTGGCCGCCGGGGAAGCCGGTGTAGCGGTGATAGACCTTCTGGTCGGCGCGCAGGCCGGTGACGCGGATCTGGGAGGCGTTGATGACGATGACGTGGTCGCCGGTATCGAGGAACGGGGTGTAGCGCGGGCGGTCCTTGCCGCTCAGGATGGTGGCCACACGGGTAGCGAGGCGGCCGAGGGTCAGCCCCGCCGCGTCCACGACGTACCACTTACGCTCGATTTCCCCGGCGCCGGGGAAATAGGTAGACATTCCAGACTCTCCCAGAGATAGAAAGAAAACCGCTCAAGTCCACCCTATCGGAACACTGCTGATAGGAACCTCAGGCGGGCAACTGCAAGACAGCTGAATATTCAAGATAGCGGAAAAAGGCGCGGATTGTCAACGCGGACGGGGCTTCCGGCTACTCGTAGGCGAGGGCGTCCACCGGGTCTTTTTGCGCGGCTTTGAAGGCGGGATAGATGGCGCCGAGGAAGGCGCCGGCGAAGGCGATGGCGGCGGCGCGCAGGATCCAGGAGTAGGCGATGAGGATGCGCAGGGTAGGGAACTTGTGGCGGATGCCCTCGGCGGTGGCCAGGCTGAGCAGGATGCCGAGCACGATTCCCAGCAGCGCGATGAGCAGCGTCTCGCGCAGGATGATCTGGACGATGTACCCCTTGGAAGCGCCCAGCGACTTGAGGATGCCGATCTCGCGGGTGCGCTCCATGACCGCGGTGTACATGGTCTGGAAGGTGACGATGAAGCCGATGCACACCGCCACGCCGATGACCACGTTGATGAAGGTGGAGAAGCCGGGAAGATTGGCCGGGGTCATGAGCGAGAGCCATTCCCGGAGCGACTGCACGCCGTACTTCTCCATGCCCGGGATGCGCTTGACCTCGGCCACCACCAGGTCGGCGTTGGCGGGGTTGTCGAGCTTCAGGTAGAAGATGGAGGCCTTGCCCTGGGCGCCGACCAGGTCCTGCACGGTCTCAATGGGCATGAACTTGCGCGCGCCCTTGCCGTGCTCCACGATGCCGGCCACGCGGAAGTCGTGGTTCAGGACTTCCATGGTGGAGCCGACCTTCACGTTCTTCGAGTCGGCGAAGAAGTCGTCCACGATGATCTCGTCGGGCCCCTGGAAGGGTCCGCCCTGCAGATAGTGGAAGGGCCCGCCCATGGATTCGAAGCTGGCCAGCTCGATGCCGTAGAGCACCTCGACCGTGCCTCCGCTGGTGGAGATCTGGGTGACCACGGGGGCGACCGCGACCACGTGCGGCACCTTGCGGAGCACGTCCGCCACCTTCATGGAGACCGGAGAGCCGGTGACGCCCATGATGAAGGAGGAGCCGGGCGGGCGGACCATGATGTCGAAGCCGACGCCCACCTGGCGCTCCTTGGAGTCGTTGAGGATACCGGTGGCCAGGCCCACGAGCAGCAGGATGAGCGTCACCTCCACGGCAATGGCGAAGGCGCTGATGAGCGACCGGATGGGCCGGTGCGCCACGTTGGAGACGATCATCTTGTTCATCATGGGAGGTGGTCCATGTTTCCCTGGCGAGCAGCAGCGAAGCTTTGGATTGTACCTTGTCGCCTGCTTGCCGAGGAAAGAGCAGGTCAGCTTCACACCACAGACAAGCAACTTTCGATTCCCTCAGGGGCTAAAGCCCGGACGACGCCGGTCCCAACGGCACGGCTGAAGCCGTGCCCCTCCGAAAGCAGCAGTGCGAGGCGAATCAGCGACTGCGAGCCAGGTCGCGGCGATAGCGCGCCACGTTGCGGGAGTGTTCCTGAGCGGTGGCGGCGAAGCGGTGGCGGCCCTGGTTGTCGCTGACGAAGTAGTAGTAATCGGTCTGCGCCGGGTGCATGGCCGCCTGAAGCGAACTGCGACCGGGGTTGGCGATGGGGCCGGGAGGCAGGCCGAGATAGCGATAGGTGTTGTAGGGCGAGTCGAAGTCGAGGTCGGATTGATGAATGACGCCGCGGTAGCGTCCGGCGAGCAGGGCGGCGTAGACCACGCTGGGGTCGGTGGCGAGCAGCATGTCGCGGTCCATCCGGTTCTGGAAGACGCCGGCGACCACGGGGCGCTCCTCGGGCGCGGCGGTTTCCTCTTCCACGATGGAAGCCAGGGTGACGATGCCGTGGAAATTGGAATCGAGGCCGAGGGAGCGGGCCTCCTGGCGGAAGCGGCGCACCATGGTGGCGGCGATGTCGTGCAGGCTCTGGGTGCGGGTGAAATGGTAGGTGTCGGGAAAGAGGTATCCCTCGAGGGAGCGGGCGGTGGGGTCGAGGTCGGAGACCAGCGAGAGGTCGGAGCGAGCCAGGTCGAGGAATTGCTGGCGGGTGCCGAGCCCGGCGGCCTCGACGGCGGCGGCGACTTCGAAGAGGTTGTAGCCCTCGGGAATGGTGACGGTGCGGATGACGATATCGCCGCGGGCCAGGCGGTCGTGGACCTCGAAGGCGTCGGCGGCGCGATCGAAGCGGTATTCGCCGGCCTTGAGCGGCGGCCGGCCCTGCCAGGCGTGCAGCGCGAGGAAGGCGGAGGAACTGCGGACGAGGCCGGCGTTCTCCAGGTCGCGCGCGATACGCCGCGCCGAAGAGCCCGGGCGCACCAGGACGAACTTTTCCGTCAGCGGGCCGATGGGCTGGTAGAGGCTCCAGGCCATCCAGCCTGCGGTGAGCAGGGCAGCGAGCAGGACCAGGATTACCAGGGCGCGGAACACGCTGTTCAGTTTAGATGATTCTCCGCGCGAGCGAGTCGCTCGCGCCTACGGATTGTCTCGAGCGGCGCGGCTTTCGAGAAAATTCTGCAGGATGAGGACGGCGGCCAGGCGGTCCACGGCCCGGCCGCGGCGCTCGATGCTGATCTCACTCTGGCGGAGGACGCGGTTGGCCTGGGCGGAGCTGAGGCGCTCGTCCCACAGATGCACGGGAAGACCGAAGCGGCGGCGAAGTTCCTCGGCGAAGGTGGAGACCTTTTCCGCCTGCGCACCCGGGTGGCCGCTCATCTTCAGGGGATATCCGACCACGATCTCGGCCACCTGGTACTCGGCGATGAGCGATTCCAGGCGGGCCAGGTCGGTGCGCTTGTTGGTGCGGTGCAGGGTCTGGAGTCCCTGGGCGGTGATGCCCAGAGGGTCGGAGACGGCCAGTCCGATCCTGCGGGCACCGACGTCGAGAGCCAGGATGCGGGGAGAAGAAGCGGACGGCACAGCGGGATTATAGAGGGTGAAAAGCAAAACGCCGCGCACAGGGCGCGGCGCTCGCGAATCGGGAAGCGATCAGGCCTGGGCGGTGACTTCGGGGAACTTCAGCTTGGACTTGGCCAGGGCGCGGGTGAGCAGGTGCTCGATCTCGTCCTCGGGAAGGTTCTTGGCGAGGGCGATCTCGCTGACCAGCAGGTAGCGGGCGCGGTCCAGCATCTTCTTCTCGCGGAAGGAGAGCGGCTTGGTTCGGTTGAGCAGCAGCAGGCTCTTCAACACGCCGCAGACTTCCTGCAGCGAGCCGGTGCGCATCTTCTCGGAGTTTTCCTTGAAGCGGTATTTCCAGTCGGCGTGATTGTCGCACTTGCAGTCGGTGAGGAAGTCGAGGACCTTCTGCACCTCGCCGTTGCGGATCACCCGCCGCAGGCCCACGCTGGCCACGTTGTGGAAGGGGACCATCACCTTCAGGCTGCCACCGTTGATCTTGAGCATGTAGAACTTCTCCACGGTGAGCCCGAGGGTGCGGCTGCCGATCTGTTCAATGACTCCTACGCCGTGGTTGGGATAAACGACCTTGTCGCCAATCTGGAAGAGACCGTTGCCGTTCATTCAGGGCACCTGCAAGTCTGAAGGGTTATCGGGGGAACAACCATAAAGTATAGACCGCGGGGAGGTGAAAAGCAAACGGCGGGAGGCGACAAGGTGCAGAAAACACAAATGTTAGGCGGGAGCCGCAGAGGCAGCAGGGAAGCGCGCAGTTTAGCCGGGAGGGAAGGCCGCAGCGGCCCCGGCAACTAACGGATGTGTCAATGGCGGAAGGGCGGGCGCCGGCGCCGAGGCGCTATACAGCCGGGAAGGGCGGGAAATATAATGTCGGGCAGCAAGGGGCGGGGAGGCGAGATCCCGGCCCTGACCGCGCCCGCCCGGCGTTCCGGAGCCGGCTCCATGCGGAACCGCCGCATGGCGAAAAGGTCCGAACATGCCAGAACATGTGAGAAAGAGGCTCGAGGAGGAGATTCGAGTCCTCGAGCACGAGTTGAATCACGAACTGCCCAAGGAACTGAAGAAGGCCATCGCGCACGGCGACCTGACGGAGAACGCCGAGTACCACATGGCCAAGCAGCGGCAGGAGATCGTGCGCGCCCGCCTGGGCCAGCTCAAGCAGCGCATGGCCGATCTTTCGCTCATCAACATGAACAGCATCCCCCGCGACAAGGCGGGCCTGGGCTCGACGGTGGTGGTCTACGACTCGACGCGGGACGAGCAGATCGAATACCGGCTGGTGACCACTGAGGAGTCGGACGTATCCAAGGGGCTGATCTCCACCTCGTCGCCCATCGGGCGAGGGCTGATGGGGAAGAAGGTGGGGGACACGGCCACCGCGGTCACGCCCGGAGGCAGCCGGGAGATGGAGATCCTGAAGCTGACCACCATCCACGACGAAGCCGAGCCCGGCGCAACCGGGCCGGGCCCGTCCTCCGAGGCCAAATGAGCTGGACCAGCGCGGTGGGAAGGTCGGCGCAATTCCTGATCAACCTGATCGTGCGGGCGCTGGTGCTGACCCGCATCTCGCCCAACGCCTACACCTACATCGGCCTGGTGTTCAGCATCGTGGCGGCGCTGCTGTTCGGCTACGCGGCGGGGGAAGATCAGCCACGGTTGTTCCGCTACGCCGCGCTGGTGATCCTGCTGGCGGGGTTCCTGGACATGGTGGATGGGCAGGTGGCGCGGGCCAGCAATCGGGCCACGGTCTTCGGGGCATTCCTGGATTCGGTGCTGGACCGTTACAGCGACGCGGCACTCTTCTTCGGCCTGCTGGTGTACTACGCGCGGGCCAACCGGTTCTTCTACGTGGTGCTGACGGCGGTGGTGATGATCAGCTCGGTGATGGTCAGCTATACGCGGGCGCGGGCGGAGTCGCTCATCGGGACCTGCAAGGTGGGCTTCATGGAACGGCCGGAGCGGCTGGTGCTCATCATCATCGGCGGGATGTTCAACCGCATGGCGCCGGTGCTGTGGGTGATCGCCGTCATCTCCAGCATCACCGTGGTGCATCGCATCCTGTATACCCGGCAGATGACCAAGCCGCTCGAGACCGGGGGCACCGGCGCGTGAGCGGAACTCCCGTCCTGGTGGTGCACGGAGGCGCCTGGAACATTCCGGACGGGATGGTGGAGGCGCACCAGCGCGGGACGCGGGCGGCCCTGGCCGCGGGCTGGCAAGTGCTGGGACGCGGCGGCCCGGCGCTGGAGGCGGTGGAAGAGGCCATCGCGCTGATGGAGGAGGACGACACCTTCGACGCCGGTCGGGGCAGCTTCCTCAACCGCGACGGGCGCGTGCAACTCGACGCCCTGCTGATGGAAGGGGGCACGCTGCGGGCGGGCGGCGTGGGCTGCGTGGAGCGCATCCGCAATCCCATCCGCGCGGCGCGCAAGGTCCTGGAAGAGAGTCCTCACGTCTATTTCGTGGGCGAGGGCGCGGAGCGCTTCGCCCAGGAGCACGGCATCCCGCTGTGCGACAACCGCGAACTGGTGATCGAGCGGGAGGTGGAGCGCCTGAAGCAAGCCCAGGCGCAAGCGGCCGCGGGAAGACCGCAGGAGATCTTTGCGGCCTCGGACCCTTCTCACGACACGGTAGGGGCGCTGGCCCTGGATGCGAGCGGGAACCTGGCGGCCGGGACCTCGACCGGAGGCACGCTGAACAAGGCGCCGGGGCGGGTGGGAGATTCGTCGCTGATCGGCTGCGGGTGCTACGCCGACAACGCGAGCGCCGCGGTCTCCTGCACGGGCTGGGGCGAGCCCATCATGAAGCTGGTGCTGGGCAAGTGGGCCGCGGACCGGGTGGCGGAGGGCATAGCGCCGGCGCAGGCCGCGTGGGGGGCCATGGAGCTGCTGGCGCGCCGCCTGGACGGCCACGGGGGCATCCTCTTGCTGGACGCCCGGGGCCGGATGGGGCTGGCCCACAACACGCCGCGCATGGCCTGGGCCTGGAAAACCGCGAGCCAGGAGGCCAGCGGCATCTCCTGTCCCAGCCGGCCGGAACCAGCCTAGCCCTTGCGCCTACCCCCCTTCTTGCTTGCCTTGCCACTCCCTCCTGTTGTACAACGGCCACGTTTCCTACCTGGGTGGGGAGTAAGGGAGTCTGCCCTGCGAACTGAAATCCTTTGATACGAAGGGTGAAATCATGAATCGAGCGCTGAAACTCGCTTGCGTAGTAGCGGCCGGGATGGTGCTAGTGGCGGGGGCGATGGCCCAGAGCGTGGCCACGGCCGACCTGTACGGCACGGTGAAGGATCCCAACGGCGCCGTGGTCAGCAATGCCACGGTGACGGCGCGGAATGAGGCGCAGGCCTTCGAGCGGACCACCAAGACGGACGCGAACGGCAACTATCAGTTGCCGCTGCTGCCGCCCGGGCACTACACGCTGACGGTGGAGGCGGCCGGGTTCGGCAAGCTGGTGGCCAAGGACGTAGGGATCACGGTGGGCCAGCAGGCGGAGTACTCGGTGACGCTGAAGGTGGCGGCGGCAGCCACGGAAGTCACGGTGACGGGAGAGGCGGCGCTGGTGGAGACGCAGCGCACTTCCTCGACCACGACCATCGACCAGGAGCGCATCGACAACTTGCCCATCAACGGGCGCAGCTACATCAACTTCAGCCTGACGGATTCGCAAGTGGCGCGGGACGTCGCGCCCTCGATCGGGGCCGCGCCCACCTCCGGGCTGAACTTCGGCGGGCAGCGCGCCCGCGCCAACCTGGTGAACGTGGACGGAGCCGACAACGTGGACGCGTCGGTCAACGGCATCCGCTCGACGGTTTCGCAGGAGGCGGTGCAGGAATTCCAGATCATCAACAACAGCTACGCGGCGGAATATGGGCGCGCCTCGGGCGGCGTGGTGAACATCATCACGCGTTCGGGCGGGAACGCCTTCCACGGTACCGGCTTCGGGTTCCTGCGGCACCGCTCCATCCAGGCCGACAATCCCTTCACCAACGTCCCCGACCCGGCCTACACGCGGCTACAGGCGGGCTTCACGCTGAGCGGTCCCATCAAGAAGGACAAGACCTTCTTCTTCTTCTCTTATGAGACTACGCGGCGGCACGAGACCGGGTTCTCGGACGTAGGGCGGGACTGCCTGGGCACCACGAGCTGCTTCGGGCTGGTGACGACGGACGTTTCCGCCAAATTCGGCGCGCCTGCCGGGTCCTTCGTGATCCAGGCGACACCGGCGCAGGCGGCGGTCCTAGGTAACCCGGCCTTTGTCGGACTGGGGGCGCAGGCGTACTCGTTCTTCGTGGGTTCGGCTTCCGCCATTGCGTTGAACGGGACGCTGGTGGGAACCGGAGCCGTCGGCCTGCATCTGACTCCATTCAACCTTTTCAACGCCTTCGGCCCTTCGCAGTTCTCCACCAGCTGCAATGGCGCCTCCCCCAACTTCATGTGCCAGGGCTTGCCGGCGGACTACACGCCGCTGACCACGCAGATCGGGAACTATCCGGTGTTCGAAGGCACCAGCCTGTGGTCGGCGCGGCTGGACCATCGCTTCAACAACAACAACAGCCTGTTGCTGCGGGCGAACGTCTCGCCCAGCCTGCAGGACGGCATCCAGGTGAACGCTCAGAACCAACCTTTCGGACAGAACGCCTACTCCCGCACTTCCTGGCAGCAGTACCGCGACTTCACCATCACGGCGCAGGATACCTGGCTGATCGGGAACAACAAGGTCAACGAGTTCCGCTTCCAGTACGCGCGGCGCGGGCTGCGCTACAACTTCAACGACGCGACTCCGGACGGCGCCAAGTCCGCGGTGAACATCGTAGGATTCGCCTTCCTGGGCCGCGAGCCGTTCTCCTTCGTGGACCGGGTGGAGAAGCGCTACCAGTTCGTGGACAACTTCTCCTGGGTGAAGGGGAACCACAGCTTCAAATTCGGCGCCGACTTCCAGCACATTCCGCTCGAAGCCGCCTTCACCGTGAACTTCGGCAACGTGTACAACTTCAGCGCCCTGAGCGCCACATCCATCACTCCGCTGTTCGCAGGCTTGCCGGGCTTTTCCTCGGTGCAGGCCTACGGCCTGGGCATCCCCTCGACCATGGTGCAGGGCATCGGCAATCCCAATGCGACGTTCAGCGTGACGCCCATCGGCTTCTACGCGCAGGATTCGTGGAGGATCCGCCCCAACCTCACGCTGAACTATGGCGTGCGCTACGACGTGGAACTGGCGCCAACCTTCGGGTTCCCCAGCGGAACCGCAGTGGACAACGCAGCCGCGTATGAGGCGCTGGGCATCCAGAAGGGCTTCGGCACCGACACCAACAACTTCCAGCCGCGCATCGGCATCGCCTGGGACCCGTGGAACGACGGCACAACGGTCTTTCGCGCCAGCATCGGGCTGTTCTACGACAACCCGCTGCTGGGGCTGCTCTTCCTGGGGAACGCGACCGACGGGGTGGGAACGCCGCAGTTGCTGTTGTTCGGAGGCGCGCCCTGCTCCACGGTGGCGCCGGCCGTGCCTTCGCTCACGCTCAACGCGACCAACGTGTTCCAGGGCATCCTGGACCAGGGCACCTGCCTGGGCCCCGCCGCAGCAGGCAACATGGGATACCTGCCGGATGAACAGCGCTTCGACCCCTTCTTCCCCAATTCGACTTTCATCAACCAGAACTACCTGAACCCGGCGACCTTCCAGCCGCTGATCTCGCAGCCCTTCGGCTTCCCCACGGGCAAAGACTTCGAGCATGCCTATGCGGAGCAGGCGAGCGTTTCCATGGAGCATGACTTCGGGGGCAACTTCGCCTTCAGCCTCACCTACAACTACACCCACGGGGTACACCTGAACCGGCCCATCAACGCCAACCCGGTGCGGGGCGACCTGCTGGTGCAGAACTGGTTCAACGCGGTGAACGCCGGGCTGATCCCGGTGACCACCTCTCCGCTGGCGGTGACCAGTTGCGGTGTGTTCGCGACCGCGGGCGGACCGGTGAACGTGGTGCCGGCGTCGCTGGTGAGCTTCTTCCGTCCCTCGGGCATCAATCCCTCGATGGCGCCGGTGTTCGGAGGCCCATGCACGGCCTTTGCCAGCGGCGTGATCTCCGCCCAGGGCCTGGGACTGGGAGTGAGCGTGCCCTTCAGCGACATGGTGGCCAACTTCTCCAACGGGAGCTCGGTGTACCACGGGCTGACGGCGCAGATGCGCAAGCGCTTCAGCCACAAGTACGAGTTCCTGGCGTCGTACACCTGGTCGCACACCATCGACGATTCCACCGACCTGCAATCGCTGCTCTCGCCGCAGAACAGCTACTTCCCCTTCAAGGAGCGGGCCAACTCCACCTTCGACCAGCGGCACCGGCTGGTGCTGAGCGGGATCTACCAGAGCGGCAAGCTCTCCGGGGACGGCTTCTTCAGCAAGGTGTTCAGCGACTGGACGGTGGCGCCCATCATCGAGATCGCGGCGGGCCGGCCCTTCACCATCCTGACGGCGGAGCCGGTGAACTTCCAGTTCTCGCCCAACACGGCGCGGCCCAACATCGTGCCGGCGGGCACCGCCACCAACACCTGCGGCTTCCCGGCGCAGCCCTCGTCCCTCTCGCCCAGCGGATTCTTCCAGACGCCGTGCTTCATCGACGCGGCGCTCTCCGGCAACATCACGCTGGAGGCGCTGGACGGCAACCTGGGACGCAACTCGGCGAATCGTCCCTACACGGTGTTCACCGACTTCCGCCTGGCGCGGCGCTTCCACATCACCGAGCGGGTGAAGTTGGACGCCATCACCGACATGTTCAACCTGCTGAACCGCTTCAACGTGGCGGACGTGAGCCTGCTGTGCTCCTCCACCTCCTGCAACGCGGGGCGGCCGGCGGCGTCGTTCGACCCGCGGCAGTTCCAGTTCGCGCTGAAGCTCTCCTTCTAGCAGCACGAGAGTCCCGACCGGGCCTCGGCAATGCCGGGGCCCGTTGTTTTTCGGGCGCGGGCGGATGCATCGGCTGGGCTATGATGAGTGGCTTCTGAGAACCCCATGAGTCCACGCTCGACCGCCGGCGGCGTGCGCAAGGCGCGCGCCGACTCTACCCACTGCGTCCACGCGGGAGAGGAGCGGCACGGGCAGCGGGCGTCGCTGGCCACCGACATCGCGCAGACCGCGGTGTTCGTCCTGCCGGAGCTGGACGTGCTGCGGCGCATCGCCGAAGGCAAGGACCAGGGCTACACCTACACCCGCTACGCCAATCCCACCACCGAAGCGGCGGAAAAGAAGATTGCGGCGCTCGAGGGCGGCGAGGGCTGCGTGGTGACGTCGAGCGGCATGGCGGCCACCCTGGTGACGGTGCTGGCCACCTGCCGGGCGGGCGATGAGATCGTCTCCATGCTCGACATCTATGGCGGCACGCTCAAGTTGTTCGAAGACGTGCTGGCGCGCTTCGGCATCCGCACGCGCTTCGTCCCGTACAAAGACCTGGGCAAGCTTCCGCGGTTCTTCAGCAAGAAGACCCGCATGCTGTTCCTGGAGACGCCCACCAATCCAACTTTGCGCTGCGCCGACATCGCCAAGCTGGCGGCCGCGGGGCGGAAGCGCCGGGCGTGCGTGGTGGTGGACAACACCTTTGCCACGCCCATCCTGCAGAAGCCGCTGGAGCTGGGCGCGGACGTGGTGGTGCACTCGGCCACCAAGTACCTGGGCGGGCACAGCGACGTGACCGCGGGGGCCATTGTGGGCGGCGCCGGATTCATCGCGGAGGCGCGGCAGCGGATGCTGCAATCGGGGGCGTCGCTGGCGCCGCTGGCTTCCTACCTGCTGATCCGCGGACTGAAGACGCTGGAGCTGCGGGTGGAGCGCGCCTGCCGCAGCACGCAGCTCATCGCCGAGATGCTGCGCCGCCATCCCAAGGTGCGGCGCGTGATGTATCCCGGCTTCCCCGGGAACGAGGGCCACGAGGCCGCGCGGCGGCAGATGCGCGACTTCGGGATGATGGTGGCCTTCGAGACCAAAGGCGGCGGCCCGGCGGCGGAGCGCTTCATCGACGGGCTGAAGCTCTGGTACCTGGCCACCAGCCTGGGCGGAGTGGAGTCCACCGTCAGCTACCCGCTGCTTTCCTCGCACGTGGGGATCTCGCGGGAGCGGTTGCGGCTGATGGATGTGTCGGAAGCGACGGTGCGGCTCTCGGTCGGCATCGAAGATGCCGAGGACCTGATGGCCGACCTGCGGCAGGCGCTGGCGCGCGCCTGAGCGCGTTTTCCTTCGTGGTTCGCGTGTGATCCCGCTCACCGCGGGACGATTGACCCGTCAAATCAGAGCATAGTACGATGCCGGCACTTGGTTTTCCTCGACTCTGGCCCGGCCACCGGCGCCGCTGAACCTCTGAGGTGATGACGCTGCGGAAACCATATCTGTTGCCCGTTCTCGGCGGCCTGGTCCTGGGGCTTTCCTCCTGCGAGACCACGGAGAGCAAGCGGAAGACCGCCACGCCGCCGCCCGCGGCCACCGCTCCCACGCTCCAGGCATCCGCCGCGCCCGCTCCGCCTCCCAAGCCGGAGGCGAAGCCCGCGCTCAAGGCGGACCAGGTGGAAGTCCTTATCGCCCAGGCGGAAAAGGAGTACCAGGCGGGGCAGGAGAACTACCGCGCCGGACACCTGGAGGCCGCCAAACAGAACTTCGACCGGGCGGTGACCCTGCTGCTGGAAGGCCCGGTGCCGGTGCGCTCCGACCGGCGGCTGCAGGACGAGTTCGAGAAGATCGTGGAGGGAGTCCATGGGCTGGAGCTGCTGGCGCTGAAGGAAGGCGACGGCTTCAGCGAGCAGAACTCGGAACCGGCGCCCATCGACGAGGCCAGTGAGATCACCTTCCCGGTGGACCCGAACCTCGCCGCCCAGGCCGCGGCGGACGTGAGGACCACCCCGTCCGACCTGCCGCTGGTGATGAATGACATCGTCGCCAGCTACGTGAACTTCTTTTCCCGCAGCACCAAGGGGCATAACACGGCGGTGAACTCGCTCACCCGCGCCGGGCGCTATCGCGAGATGATCTCGCGCATCCTGCGGGAAGAGGGCGTGCCGCAGGACCTGATCTACCTGGCGCAGGCGGAGTCCGGGTTCCGGAACCTGGCGCTGTCGCGCGCCGGGGCGCGAGGCATGTGGCAGTTCATGGCCAGCCGGGCCAGCGAATACGGATTGGAGCGCAACTGGTGGGTGGACGAGCGTCAGGACCCGGAGAAGGCTACGCGGGCCGCGGCGCGGCATCTCAAGGACCTGTACGCGCAGTTCGGCGACTGGTACCTGGCGCTGGCGGCGTACAACTCGGGCCCGGGGAACGTGCAGCGCGGCGTAGAGCGCACCGGCTACGCCGACTTCTGGGAGCTCTACCGCCGCGACGCGCTGCCGCGCGAGACCAAGAACTACGTCCCCATCATCATCGCCGCCACCATCGTGGCCAAGAATCCGGCGCAGTACGGCCTGGACAACGTCATCCCGGAGTCCGCGCCGGAGATCGATACGGTGACGGTGGACTATCCCGTGGACCTGCGCCTGGTGGCGGAGTGCGTGGACGGCTCGGTGGAGGCGCTGCAGGACCTGAACCCCAGCCTGCTGCGCATGACCACGCCCAAGCAGGGCTCCTTCGACCTGAAGCTGCCCGGGGGCACGGCCGACAAATACCAGGCGGCCATCGCCGCCATCCCGGTGGACAAGCGGGTGTGGTGGCGCTACTACAAGGTGGCTCCCGGAGACACGCTGGCGAGCGTTGCCAAGCGATATCGGACGACCGCGGCCGCCATCACCGACGCCAACAACCTGGAGGGCAGCGAGCTCGCTCCCGACAGCAAGCTCATCCTTCCCATCGCGCCGGGCCGCAGCCTGGACGACCCGGAGAGCATGGCCTTCTCCAAGCGCGCCACGCGCTACCGCGTGCGCAAGGGCGACACCGTGCTCTCGGTGGCCGACGACTTCGGGGTCCCGCCCTCGCGGCTGCGCAAGTGGAACCGCCTCAAGGGCAACGAGCTGCGCCCCGGCCGGGTGCTCAAGATCTACCGCCCGGTGGGGGAGAGCCGGGCCTCGGGGGGCGGCCGGCGAAGTCCTCCAAGTCCCGCAGCCCGAGCGGGTCGCAAACCTCGGCGGGCGGGAAGCGGGTCCACACCGTGCAGCCCGGCGAGACGCTCTACAGCATCGCCGCCGCCAACAAGACGACGGTCGAGGCGTTGCGACGCGACAACCAGCTCACCTCCGGCCGGCTCCAGCCCGGCGACAAGCTGGTCATCCACGGCCAACCCTGAGCGGTTGACAGGCCAAGCGCGGTTGCTATAATCCGCGCCTCTCTCGAACATCCCGATCCCGCGGAGCGGGAGAGGGAGCCCTACTTCAGCGGGACTGTTGGGTTGGAGGTAGGGATTTCTGGCCCGCCGGCGGGCTCGAAATGTAAAGTCCAACGGCCCGGTTTACGCGGAGGGGGTTCCCGGCCTATAGTGGCTTTTTGGCCGGCATCCGCGAAGCGGCGGGCCTGGCTGCGATCGCAGGAGGAGATATGAGCGTTCCCGACAAGACCCTCTACGCCCGCAACGACGATGACATGGAGGACTACGGCGACATCGGCGCCTACGATGACTCCATGGAAGAGGAGTACGAAGAAGAAGAAGAGGAGGAGAGGGGCGAGCCTTCGTCCGTGACCCCTCGCGGCGGGGCCATGACCACAGTCCCCGGCAGCGGGCTGGCGACGAGCAGCAAGCCTGCGGCCCCGGCGCGCAAGGCCGCCCCCAAGAGGAAAGCCGGGAAGAAGAAGAAAGCGGCGAAGAAGAAGAAGAGCGGGAAGAAGGCCAAGTCCTCGCGTCGCGGGCCCAAGAAGGCGGCAAAGAAGCGCGGAAAAAAGAAGGCCGCGAAGAAGAAGAAGGGCGGGCGAAGGCGCCGCTGAAAGACATCCGAGACACAAGAAAACCGCGGCTCCGGCCGCGGTTTTTTATTGGCTGCCGCCGGCGCTACCCGCCCGCTCAGGTCTCGATAGCCACGTGGCAGACGCGGCCGACGATGTAGTCGGCGAAGGTCTTGTCCTCCTCGATGGCCAGGACGTCCACGGGATAGGCCTGGTTGTGGGGGCGCAGCACCAGGTTCTTGCCCGCCAGTTCCACGTACTTCACCGTGCAGCCGCCCTCCTTCTTCACCGCGTACATGTTCTGCTCGCCCTTGTGGTAGGGCTTGAGCGAGTTGTAGTGGCGGTCCACCAACACGGTGGAGCCGGGGAGCAGGCGGGGATACATGCTCATGCCGTCGCGGGCGTCCACCTTCACCAGTACGAAGCGGCGCCAGTCGTCGCGCACCGTCTCCGGTTCGGCGCGCAGCTTCGCCAGGAAGCTTTTCTTGAACTTGAGGATGTCCTTCACGTTCTCGTTGGTGATGAGGGGCTCGCCGGCGGCCACCTCGCCCTCCACCAGCAGCACGTCCTCGAAGTCGCCCTCGCTGGGGGGCAGGATGCTGGCGCGCTTGTTGATCTCGTCGGGGTCGAGCAGGTCGAGCGCCGACAGGTGCTGCACCGTGAGCACCTTGTCCATGCCGGCGATGCTCAGCTGGCGCTTGCGATTGAGGAAGTTGGAGATGTGAGCCTGCTTGAAGCCGGTCTGCTGGGCCAGCCTGAGGCCGGTGAGTTCGCCCGCCTCAATGCGCCCCCACAGCAGCTTGCGGAGGTTCTCCTGCATGGCCTTGACTTTCATGTCCCGTTTATAACAAATGGCAATAAGGAATGCAAGTGTAATAACGCAAAGGGAATAAAGTCCTTGACAAGGGGCGCGCCGGAGTCTATACGTAGAGATATACACAGATGATACCGTATAGCACAGATTCGGAAAGGCCCTCATGCCCGAGATAGAAGAAGCCGGCGCTGCCGAGCGGCAGTTCCTGGAGTTTCGCCGCAAAGTGCGGGAGTCGGAAGTGCTCTCCGCCGCGACCGAGCGCCTGCTGCTGGCGCTGCGCTTCACCGGGCGCCTGAGCGTGGTGGTGCAGAACGGACGGGTGCTGAAATCCGGGTACGAGGAGGGATATTTCTCACGGAGGAAGGATGTGAGGATGATCGAGTGAATGAGCCATTGAGTCATCGGGCCATTGAGTCATTTCACCTCCGCTGCGGGGATCGTTCAATGACTCAATGACCCGATGGCCAAATGGCTCAATAACTAAATAGCCCGAGCAGGTCGTCGTAACACCAACGAGCCCGGCGTCGTCCCGCGGGTTGCGGACCGTTGTACTCGCCGGCATCCATCACACACCCGCGGGACGACGTGGGGCTTTTTTGTTTTCCGCTTCATCTTTCGCGCCGGAAGGCGCAGGAGGTCTGCCATGCAGGAATCTTCTCCCGCCCTTTTCACCACACTGGAACCCAAATACTGCGAAGGCTGCGGCGCCATCCGGCTGCGGCCGGCGGGCAGCCAGGCCATCTACTGCGAGGGCTGCGCGCGCCGCTGGGCAGAAATGGCGCCGGCCTCGTCTGCGGATGCGGGGAGGTGCGCATGAAGCCTTCGTCCTCCTCCTCAGCTTCCGCTGCAGCCGCCATCGCTGCTCAGGACCTGCACCTCTACCGCGACCGCACGCGGGCGCTGCTGCGGCGCTACTTCCGCATGTCCATCGAGCTGGGGCGGCTGCCCTCGTTGGTGGGGCGCGAGTTCTTCCGCTCGCGCGTGACCTCCTACCGCATGCACACCTTCGAGGACGCGGTCATCTTCGTCCACGACACCGAGAGCTGCCTGGCGCGGCTGGATCCGCTGGGGCAGCAGCTCATCGCCCGCATCGTCTTCCAGGACTACACGCTGGAGGAAACGGCGGGGCTGCTAGGCTGCGGGCGCCGCACCGTGGTGCGGCGCTATCCCAGGGCGCTCGACCGGTTGAGCGAGCTGTTCCTGGAGGCGGAACTGCTGCGTCCTTTGCCGTGTCAAGAGGGCGAAGACGGTGGAAACCACGCAAAGCGCTGTGGGGAAAGGAAATAGAGTTCGGCGCAAGGTGGCCCTCTCCCCCCTGGCGAACTGCTATCCTTAACTTAAGTAGGGAAAAAGTGGAATCATGCGGGGCGCGCCGGTCGCGCCCCATCTTTTTGGATCGGCATTCGCCCTCTCATGGCCCAGCAGCCCAAAAACGGCAAGTACCAGCCGGGAAACGGCAAGTACCACCCGCCCGCGCCCGCGCAGGAGCCTTGCTCACCACAGCAGGCCACGCGCGAGGCGGTGGCCGCGGTGTTCAGGAACCTGGGAACCATCGTGCAGGCGATGATCGGCAAGGCCGCGGAGGGCAGCCATCTGCACGCCAAGCTGTTGTTCGACTTTGCCGGGATCTCCGCGGCCTCGCTGCCGTCCGAGTCCGAGTCCGAGGCGGAGCAGCCCTCGCTGGCCCGTCTGTTCCTGGAAACGGTGGACCAGATGGCGAAGGAAACGGCGGCGGCGGAGGACGAGCGTCCTGTAGAATGACATTTCTTCGCGCGGAGGCTGTTCCATGGCTCCGCACGGGACGCACTCATGGACATGAGCTGGGTCACCGGCCGCATCGCGGTCGGCGGGGGCATCTGGAACGCGGTGCGCATGGCGGAAGTAGCCCGCGCCGGCATCACCCACGTCATCGACATGCAGATCGAGTTCGACGACACGCCCCTGGCCGAGCCTCACGGCATTGAAGTGCTGTGGAACCCGGTGGACGACGACTTCCAGCCCAAGCCTCCGGAACTCTTCCAGCGGGGCGTGGACTTCGCGCTCACGGCGCTGGAGCAGGACCGGTCGAAGATCCTCATCCACTGCGCGGCCGGCGTGCACCGCGCTCCCATGATGGCGCTGGCGGTGCTGCGCGCCCAGGGCTGGGAGCTGAACGACGCTTGCACCCTCATCCAGACGCGGCGCTACGCCGCCGATTTCGCCCACGTGTACGTGCGCAGCGTGGAGGACTTCATGCGCTCCTACGCCGCCGCTCAGAAATAACGCCTCGCCCCTCGCAGCCTCTTTTCGCAGGAACGCAACAGGGAAACCCCGCTTCTACACGTCCGCCCAACGGTAAGACCTCGAATCCGAAAGCCTTTCTCGCACGAAAGCAAATGAGACGACTGAACCTCCATCCGGGCCGCCCTGCGGGGCGGCTTTTTTATTGCCTGATCTCGGTACTGGTGGCCGTGGGTGTTTCCCGCGGCGCGCCACCGCCGCAGACGCCGCCGGCGACCACCACCATCAGCGACGTCATCTATCGCGCCGACGGCTCGACCGCGGCCGGCACCCTGCTCATCACCTGG